>JALOPK010000187.1 GCA_025453925.1 Candidatus Eiseniibacteriota bacterium
CCCAGGAGAGCCCCTTCGTCATCGGATGCTCTGGCCTTCCCGCGGGAGTCGACGCGAGGCCGATGATCGGAGTTTCCACCGGAGGAGCCTCATCACGTATTGGGGAATGCCGATGGCATATCGGGGCGCGAGCCGCCTCGGCTCGAGCACCATCCGAAAGAGCCATTCGAGCCAGAGCGTGCGGATGAAAGGCGGGGCCTCGAGGAGGCGACCGGCCAGGAAGTCCAAGGCGCCGGCAGCCGCAATGACGATCGGCACGTCGAGCTGATCCCGGCACTGCATGAGCCACTCCTCGTCCTTGAGCATGCCGCAACACGTCAGCACCACGGTAGGCCGAGCACGGTTGATCTCGGAAACAAGGGATGAAAGCTCCGCGCCCATCCCGAAATAGCCGTGATGCGTTCCCACGAGGGAGACCGTCGGGTGCAGCCTGCGGACAGCGGTGATCGCATCACCCAGCACGGACGAAGAACCACCGACGACAAAGAGGCCCCAGTTCATCCGGCCGGCCAGCTCGAGGAAATCGTGGATCCAGTCGAGGAACCTGACCTGATCAACCCGCTGGCCCGTGATGCACAGGAGGCCGAGCTTCACACCCTTGCCGTCAGCGATGATCCTCGTACCGCGAAGCCATCCGCGAATATCTTCGCGCGGGTATACCAGGTTCAGCAGGTGTGCGTTGGCGAAAACGAGCGTTTCGCGCTGACCGGCCGAGACGCTGTGCAGCGCCTGCGTCAGGAGCTCGTCGCCCGTCGCAAAGGCGACTGGCACCCACAATTCACCGGCCATTTTGACAGTCATTCGGCCCCTCATCGTGAGCGGTGACGACGCGTGGCGCCCTCGGCCGCGGCACGTGCCGCACCGAGGGCGATCTCTTCCCGTGGTGTGACGCGACCCGCCAGAGGGGTATCACCACGGCTCCCTTCCAGCTCTGCGCCAGGCGCGAGCATCGTCTCGATCTGCCCACCCCGCTTCCGGACAGGAGCGGAGGCACCACAATGCCGCACCACGGGGAGCGCATGTCAAGCAGGTCGGCGAGGAGCCCGGGCTTACTCGAGACCACGTTGGGCGAGTTCGTCTTCGTCAAGTCCCAGATGGTGGCCGACTTCGTGAAGCAACGTCGTGCGCACTTCCCTCACCAGGGCATTCGGGGTCGGGCAGTGGCGCTCCAGATTTCGCTGATAGAGATGGATCGAATCGGGAACCTCGGGAAGGTCCTGACCGGAGTGCTCAATCAGCGGCACACCGGTGTACAAGCCGAATAGCCCCGGATCCAGGGGAGGATCGTCCCTCCGCAGATCATCGTTGGAAGGGAGATCCTCCACGCAAATGGCGACTGTCTCCAAGGCGTCGCGGATCTCCGGAGGAAGCCCGCGCAGTGCAGTCCTCACCGCGGTATCGAACTCGGCACGGCTGAATCGAGTCGGGAACGGGAACTCATGCGGAGCGGATCTGGCGGCCCGCCGGAAATACCGGTCTGCTGCCCGGAAGTCCCCCGTGCGCTCGACACAGAGCCCCATGAGGTAGTTCACATGTGCGTCGCGGGGACTCATCGTGAGGGCTCTCGCCAGCACGGCCCGCGACTGCTCGAACTCACAGACCTGGAACAGACTCAGGCCCAAGTCCGTGATCAACGCCAGATCGGCGGGAAACATCACCGCAAAGCGACGAAGGTGTGGGATCGCCTCGTGATATCGCTCCTGTGCCAGCAGGGTCGCGATCAACGCCTCTGCGGCCGGCAGCGAGGGGGCAGACTCGAGGGCCTTGCGTGCGAGCTTCTCGGCGGAACCCCATTGCTCGGCCTCCACGGCCAACCATGCCCGCCGCGCCAGTTCCTCGGGGTCCACCGTGCCTCGCAGTCGCAACCCCCGCACGTCAGTGGCCACCGTCGCGTACGCCACCCGGCATCGCCGAAGAGTCTCTGAGAGCACGGTCGGCCCGGGCCGGGCCGTCCCGCCCCGCGACGCAGGAGCCTCGACGACCGGAGGCCTGGTTCCTGAGGTTCTCTGCATCCGAGAACCTCCAGAAGTCGGCGAACACAGAACAGTGTCTGAACGACCCGCGCGCGGTCGTCGGTGCCGTGGGGCGTCTCACATCCCGGCCCCCAGCATGCTCGCCCAGGACCGCAGCGTGGCGTGAAATGGAAGACCGATCACGCCGGGAGAGCCCAATGCGCCTCCTCACCATCAGGAGCCCGCTCATTGCCCATGCACATCGCCGCACGGATGCTGGCAGCAGGAATGCTCAATGCGGACCTCTCTCGCCTACCTTGGCCGACTCCGGGTGAGCGCCAGGTCCAGCCACCTCCGGCTCTCCGAAGAGGAAATGGTCCCGCTGGCCACCAGGGGTATCTCATCGCCCACGCGGAACAGCCTCCGCATGCTGCGGGCGATGGTCATGCGCGTGGCGTCCGTCGTGCTTGCCGCGATTGAGCTCACCAGCACGACGACGGCGCACCCCCTGCTGCTGGGGATCGACAGTATGAGCCGTCTCGCCTCGAGCACATCGGGCTGCCCGCTGTCCAGCACGACGAGGAATGCGGGCTCAGCGCCGCGCTCCAGCGCCAGCGTGAGTTCATCACCCTGTGTCCAGCGATTCGTGCCCAGGACGATCCATTGCGGGCGCTTGGAGGCCGCGTGGATAAAACAGGCCCACCGTTCACCCTCAGGAATCGCGAACCCGCGGTCAGGCCGCCCGACCAGTGCCTCGACGGTGTCAGAGACCAGCAGTCCAGTCATGCCCAGAATCACGACGGGCCGTCCGTGGGGCTGTGGAATGAGTCGCGCAATCCGTTCGGGCTGGTCCAAGACTCGGACGAGAGGAACCTCGCCAGCGAATTCCCGATCGAACGCGTCCAGACGAGCCTGGGAGCCGAGGCCGCCCGTCTCAATGCCTGGCGGTTCCGCTTCGGCACCCGCTGCCTCCGCCCGATGGTCCCACGACGTGAGGTTCTCCAGGAGCCTGTCGATCAGTTCTGTGTCGAGTTTCATCCGGGCGAAGGTCTTCATCGCCACCAGCCGCTTGGCGATCCCCTCCAGGGTCCGCACGTCGGAATCGACGCGGTCGGCCACGTACCGCAGCACGGAATCGTCCAGCGGCCAGTTGTTCTGTGTCGCCTTGTGCTTGAGTATCCTCACCCGTAGATCGGCGTCCGGCTTGTCCACTTCCACCACGAGGCCCATGCCGAAGCGGACGCTGATCTCGGCGGCGATCGCTTGCAGTTCCTCCGGCTTTCGATCAGAGCAAATGACGATCTGCTTCCCGTTGTCGTGCATCGCTCCCAGAATGTCGGCGGCGACGGTTTGGAGACTCGGCGAAACCGCCAGGAATTGGATGTCATCCACGATGAGGACATCGGCACCCACGTACTCTCGACGGAACTGCTCGACCTGCCTCGCGCGGTATGCGTCGACTATCTGCTGGCTGAACACTTCGGAGCTGACGTAGAGGATACGCGCGCCAGGATCGGCCTCATAGACCTCATTGGCCAGAGCGCACACGAGGTGCGTCTTACCCAGCCCGTTTCCGCCGTACAGGAAAAGGGGGTTGAACCGAGATCCCGGGCTCTCGGCTGCAGCGCGTGTCGCCTCGAACGCCGACCGGTTGCCGACTCCGATAACAAAGTCGCGAAAACGCAGCCCGGCGAGTCGCTCCATGCCCTCGACGGCAAAGGGGCCGCCGACTCCAGGGACACGCCTTCGCTCTCGGTACGCGGCTGCCCTGCGCAGGACGGCGCGGGCTTTCGCGACCAGCTCGGTGGGACTGAAGGGCTTCGTCACATAGTCATCCGCGCCGAGTTCCAGGCCGCGAAGCTTGTCTGCCTCGTGAGTGCGCGCACTCAGGATGATGATGGGGGTGTTGCGGGCGAGGGGATCGGACCGAATCCGCTGAACGATTTCAAAACCGTCGGTGCGGGGAAGGAGTAGGTCGGTGATGACGAGACTGGGCCGTTCATCGCGGACGATCTCGAGACCCGGATCCGCGTCCGGCGCGAGAAGGACCTCGAAACCAGCCTGTTCGAACGCAAACTGGATCGCCCTCAGAATGTGCGGATCATCATCAATGACGAGGATTCGACCCTCGGTCATAGCAGCTCCTGAAGGGAACAACGCCCCGGTGCTTTCCCGGCGGGTGCGGGGATGCGTCAAGCCATGAAGGAGCTGTCCCGCAATGGCATCCGGTGAGGGTCCTCCTTCACACTGCCGGCCTCCGCCCCAGAGGAGCGATTCGGCGTGTCGCCAAGATAGCCTGTATCCCGCGCCATGGCCAGAAGGAAGGGCAGCGGGCTCAGAAGGCCTTCCGCGTCTGCAACGCGGCGGCGTCCCCACGCGCATCACTACTCTGCTCATTGGAGGACGCCATTCAGGCACAGTGGTTCAGGCTTCGGTGTTGCCTCCGAACGCACACACCGTCAGGCTTCTCGGAGGGGAGAGTACGCCATCCCTCAGCTTCGCCGCGCTGCGGCGTGCCCAATCAGCCGGCGCAGAGTGCTGGGGCGAGAGCATCCGAAGGCACCAAAGCTTCACGCTTGACGGCGGAGCCACGCACGTTCGAGCAGGAATGGCCTCCGCGCGCATGGAACATGTGTCCTGTACGCTGAACGAGGGGCCCTTTGATGAGGGACGCCCCACAAGGTCAAGTTCATTGAAACGCTGCATCCAGACGAACGCGCCCACCCGATGCACCATTCATCCCCAAGCGCGGGAATCCGCGAAACGGCCGTGTTCATCCGCATCCTGGAAATCACGTGCTGTGTCTCCGGATCGCGGTCACGCCAGTGCCCTGGGAGCGCCATGAAGGAACGACAGCCCCAAGGCTTCGCATCGGGGCCCGTGCCTCGGTCGTTTCGGAAGCTCACCCCGGTCGCAGGGGCCCGCCGGGATCGCTGCTCCACTATCTCATCACGACCAGGGATCTCACCGCCGAGCACCGTTCTGCTGCGGTGCTCCACCAGTATACCCCCGAAGGCAACGTGTGAGGAAGGCTGAGTTCAAGCTCGGTGCCGTCCTCCCCTGAGCTGGGCCGGACAGTGGCGCGTGCCACGTGCCGGCCGCCGGCGTCATACAGGACTGACCGGATTCCACCCGCGACGATTCCGGGGATGAAGAGGTAGGCATGTTCCCCGGCCGGATTGGGCCAGGGGCCGACAAGCCGCAAAACCTCAGGGGCGGCGAACCCGGCCGCCGGCGACGGTCGCATGAGGTACACGCAACCGGCCTCATCCTCTCCCCCCCCGCCCACCGCGCCATAGGCGCCTATCGCCAGGTCGTCACGCCCATCGCCATCGACATCGCCAAGGGGTGCGGTCGACCATCCGAAACTGCTCCCCGAGGCCTCAGGTGCGCTGAGGTCCACTATACGCTCGCCGGTTGAGCCAAATGCGCTCACCTCCCCGGTCCACCCTTCCGCCCCGTCGACGAGGTAGCTCACCACGGCATCGGACAGGCCGTCGTCATCAACATCGCCGGCCCACCCAACCGCGCGGCCGAAGAACGCGACTCCTACCGAGGGCGGAGGGTGAAATGCGGCAAGCAGCAGGCCGTTCTCGACGTCAAGCACATAGGCGGATCCGCCGCCTTCTCCGGGGGCGCCCACCAGAAGGTCCGGCGAACCATCGTTGTCCAGATCACCTCCTCCGGCCACCGCGGAGCCGAACCTGCCGCCCGGAACGGCTCCCGGTGAGATGAGCGTACGCTGGAGGACACCATCGCTCCCGAACAGAAAGACCGCTCCCGAAGCGGAGTCGTCGGCCGTCGGCACTCCGGCGGCAATGACCCCGCCCGCGAGACCATTGAGCACCGCCATGCTGCTCCCGAAACGGCCGTCCGGCACCTGAACGGGAGCATCAAGCGCGCGAATGATCTCGCCGTCGGCCCCGCTGAAGAGGTAGGCACGCCCTACATTGCAGCGGGATGCTCCAGGCATCTCGCCAGGCGCCCCCACAGCAAGGTCGCACACTCCATCGCCCGTGATATCGCCCAGCGCGAGCACACTCCACCCGAAGCATCCCGCCGGCTCAGGCTCGGGCGAAGACAGGATCCTGATCGTGACCCCGGAGGCACCACTCAGAACGTGCACGCGTCCGGCGTCTGCCGCGTCACCGTCTCCATCCTCGCCGGGAGCACCCACCACCAGATCTCCTTGGCCGTCTCCGTCCAGGTCGCCGGGCAGGGCCACGGCGAATCCGAAACGACCATGTACCTGAGGAACGACCGGTGCATACGCAGCCAGGAGCGAGGCATCACCCGCGTCGAACGCATAGACCATCCCTGCCGAGGGCGCCTCTCCGCTGTCCTCTTGGGGTGCCCCGATGATCACGGCGGGCAACTGGACTGTCGGATCTGACGTCGCCACGCACCACCCAAACCGACCGGCCGGTTGTGCATTGGGTGACCGGAAGGTACGAATGAGCGAATCCGCCCATGCTGCATTCAGCGGGAGCAGAGCGAGGGTCGCGTGGAATCCAATGATCACCGACGACCCGTGTAACAGTGATCTCACGCGGCCGGGCGCACATGTGCGGCTTTTCCCTGCGCCAGCGGCGGACGTGCCCGCGGCCCCTATCGGATGCATACGACCCGCCGGGTGGCACTCCGGGTGCCCGCCTGGAGACGGCATACGTACGCC
>JALOPK010000188.1 GCA_025453925.1 Candidatus Eiseniibacteriota bacterium
CGGCCCAGTTCTTCGAGGACTATCTCCACGCCGTCTCCGATGGAGGAGAAGTCAGCCCCGCCGGCGCTACGACCTTCTCGGCCCCGCCGTGCAACTACATCGGGGGGATCGCCGCCACCGACACCCTCGCCGTCAACCAGGACTTCGCTGACGAGATCGGCGCCGACGCCCAGGCCGAGACCCTCTACGCCTGGCAGTGGTTGCCCGTGCCAGTTCCGGTGGCGATCCAGTTCGCCTCCCCGGCGAGAGAACACGTGCTCCTCGGTTTCGACTTCACGGACGTGACCGCCGCGGCCCAACGGCAAGCGCTGCTCGGGCGCATCCTCTCCTGGTTCAGCGGCCCGCCGGCCCCGGCGGCGATCGGGGCCGTCTCGATCAGCGCATCGGGGAACAACGCGGTGCTGTCGTGGGCGACCGATCCATCGTGGGTATGCCCGGTGTTCCGGGTGTACCGTGGCACGACCGCGTACTTCCTACCCGGAGTCGTGTACCAGGAAGCGGCGGCCTCCCCATTCATCGACGCGGGAGCGGTCGGAAACACGGCGATCAACTACTTCTATCGGGTCGCCCCGGTTGACTTCGACGTGGAGGGTGCGCCATCGCCGGTTGTGGGCGAGTTCGACTACGAAGTGCTGTACGTGCCCTCTGGTGTTGGGCTGCTGGATTCGCCCGGCGATTGACGATGATGGCCGCAGACGGTAGTTTTGGCACGGGCCATTCTGTATGCCGAGGGATTCCTATGCGCGTTCACATGGTCATGCTGCTTGTCCTTGCCTCGCTAGGTTCGCCCGCCATGGGGGTGGGGGAGTTCCCTCCCGACACGCCGAGCGTGGAGGGGGGTATCGGCCTGACCCATGCGTCCCCTCCCTCGTGCTCTCCCTACCGTGAGCTCGGTATCTCGGTGTCCGCCGTGTGCGCGACGCCGGAGTCGCTCCGCGTGACGCTGCACTTCCGGCAGTTGGGCACCGCGGGCTTCCTCGATCGCCCCATGACCCCCGCGGGAAGAGACCTGTATCAGACATCGATCCCCGCGCGCATTGTCGGTGATGTCGGCGTCGAGTACTACATCGGAGGCCGCATCGGGTTGGGCACCGCCACCGCGGGGAGTCCGGAGCAACCCTTCACGGTTCCCACCGCGTATCGTTTCGGAGGTGAGGTGCCGGCGGAACTCCCCGGGGATGATTTCCTCCGCGAGACCACTGAAGTTGGCGCAGATACTCCGCATCCCGGGGACGCCTCACATTCCGCCAATGGCTCGCTTGAGACTCAGATCGTCCTCATCCTTGTGCTGGCGGCCCTCGGGTTTCTCGTGTACCAGCGGGTGGGGGCCAAATCGTGACTCACTCCGCCTCGTCTCTGGCAGATGGCGGCAGCGGTGCGGGCGACGAGGCTCCGTAGCGCACGCCCGGCCGTGAAGGCGAGACGCCCCACGCCGGGACCATCGTTCACCCCCAGGGAGGGATCCATGACCTTGCTTCGATCGGCATCATTGGCACTTGCTCTCGTCTCGGTGGGCGCGGCATCAGCCAAGACCGTGTACGAGACCGGTTTTGAGAACGAATTGCAGTTGCCGCCCGGGTGGGCAATTGAATCGCACGGGCCGGGCGATGACTGGGGATTCGGCGGCAATCCTCAGGACTGGCACATGCGTGCCCGCTACGGAACCACCGGAGAACAGGACGAGTGGCTTCTGAGCCCCGTGCTCGATCTCTCGGGGGAGACCGGCATCAGCGTGCAGTTCTGGCAGTGGTTCCGAACCTTCGGAAGTGGCGTCGGCCAGCTGAGGGTGAGCGTGGGCGGCGGTCCCTGGGAGACACTGGTCGAGTACGATAGCGACCAGTTCGGCGAACCGGTCATATCCGTGCCGCAGGCCGGAGGCCAGTCATCGGTGAGGTTCTGCTGGCGCTACCTTGCGTCGCTCGACTACCAGTGGGACGTCGATGATGTGCGGGTGATGTCGGAGGTGGCGGTCGACGTACGCGTCGTTAGCACTCGCGGACCGCGGGCAGACGACCACATCCGCCAGGGTGCCGATCTGCCGGCCCGCGTGGTGTTCCGGAACGAGGGGAGCCAGCCGACGCCGGAGGGAACGGTGCGGTTCACGGTCGGTGCCGAAGCCTGGAACGGGACGATTCCCGCAGGCATCGCTACGGGCGACACGCTGGCCGTTTCTTTCCTGGTCCCGGGGCAACTCCTTGGCGGGGCCGGTGACCTGGAGTTGATCGTGGTTGCCGACATGCCGGGCGATGCCGTTGCTGCCAACGATACCCTCCGCGTTGGTCCCTTGCACGTCACGACCCAGTTCCCGAACCCGGGCACGGTGCTCCTGAACTACGACGATCCCGCTGACTCAGCTCTGTTTGCCGGCCTCCTCCTTGCCAGAGGCGAGTCCTACGACTGCTGGAACAGGAGAGCCGGGGGGCTCGAGCGCAATCTGTACGGACTGGATGGGTGGCGTGTAGTCTGTTTCACCGAGACAGAGATCTATCCCTCGATCTCAGAGCAATATGCCCTTATGCGGTTCCTCGACCAGCCTGCTCCAGGGCTCAAGCGAGGCCTCCTCATCAGCGGCGACGAGTGGGTACGTTTCTACGACACGGGGAGCGTTGCGGCGGAGTTCGTGGAGGTCTACCTGCGGATGGGGGGAGGGCAGGAGTACCCCCAGGAGATGCCGACCTTGTTCCCCGTTCCCGACAATCTCCTCGGTTTCGACAGAATCGTGACCACCAGCGCATCGAGACCGGACATCGTCAAGCCCAATCCTGAGCTTCCCGGTGCGGTGCAAATCCTCACCTACGATCAGGAGCAGACCGCAGGCGCCATGGCGGGAGTCCGAACCCCAAGTTATCAGGCCATCGCGACGGGGTTCGAATGGGGACAGCTCATCGTGGGGGACGAACAGGCGGGGCTCGCGGGGTCGTGCGCTGACTGGCTTCTGGCTGCCCGGTCCCGGCCTGCCGTGGGCGATGCGTTCCGGCTTGACGTGGCGCCAAATCCCGCAACCGACAGGTTGTGTCTGAGCGTGCCCGACGTCGGACCGGATGGGGGAACGGCGAGTCTGGTGGATCTGGCGGGGAGGCGCGCCGCAGCCTGGCTTCTTCCGACCGCCGGTGCCCTCGAGCTTCGTCTGCCCATGGGCATCACCGCGGGAGCCTACTGTCTCGTTGTCGCCCCCGGAACAGGAGAACACTTGCGTGGGCCCATCGTAGTCTGGCGCTGACTTTTCGCGAAGGGCCTTGACACCGGCGCGGCCCTTCGTGTACGTTCGCTCGAATATCCTTTCTCCCGACCAACGTCGCGAGCACAACGGAGACGAGGGAATGGGCGTCAAGCTCTACACAGGTCTGGACATCGGAAGCCATGCCGTCAAGGTTGCGGCTTTCGCACTTTCGAGGCACTCGAGCTTTCAGCTCTCCAGAGGCGGCGGGGGGTTAGAGCTCGCGCACCTCGGCATGGCCGAACTCAACCCACCCGGCATGGATCCCGGCACGGGGGAGCCGGATGACCAGTTGGTCATCGACGCTATCCATCGTGCCGTGGCCGACAGCGGCATCAAGAAGGTCGGGAAGTGCGTCATCGGCGTGTCCGGCCAGTCGGTGACCGTTCGATTCATCCAGATGCCGAGGATGACGGAGCGCGAACTCCGCGACGCGGTGAACGTGCAGGCCGAGCAACTGCTCCCCTTCGACCGCGCTTCCGTGGTGATGGACTCGCAGATACTGGAGTCTGCGCAGGCGGCCGAAGAAGAGATGATGAAGGTGCTGCTGGTGGCGGTCCGCCGCGATGAGGTGCAGCGCAGGGTTGATCTTGTTGCCCGCGCTGGCTATCCCGTGGCGGCCGTGGACGTCGACGCCTTCTCCGCCCTGGCCTGCTTCCTCACCGAAGACGAGACATCCAACGAGAACCTCGCGTTGGTCAACATCGGTTCGAAAGTGACCAGCATCAATATCGTCCGGAACGGCGCCAGCCACTTCCATCGGGATTTCAGCATCGGCGGTAGCCACCTCACCAAGGCGATTGAAGACCGATTCGGAGTCGGCTTCGCTCTGGCCGAGGCCCTGAAGACTCAGCACGGCATACTGTCGGAAGCGGAAGCCGCCGAACTCGGCGAGGAGGATCGAAATCCCGAGGTCGGCGAGGCGATGTTCCCCGTGCTTCAGGACATCGCCAGGGAGATCCGTCGTTCGTTCAGCTACTATGAGCATCAGATGTACGATCGCAGCGTTGAGCGGGTAATCCTCTCCGGAGGAACGGCCATGCTGAGGGGATTGCGGCTGTTCCTCTCACGGGAGCTGGAGACCCAGGTCGATATCGGGGACCCGACCGCCCGCATTCCCGTGTCGGAGTCGCTTCCCCACGACAAGATCGCCAATTTCGGCCCAGGCTACACCGTTGCCATCGGCCTCGCGGGGTGGAAGTAGCGTGCGCAGGATCAATCTTCTCCCGACCGCACAGCGCCGGCAGGCCGCCGGCCTCGCTGAGCGGGTTCAGTTTCTCACCAACCTGCCGCCGAAGACATGGACCGCAGTGATCACGGCTCTGGCGGTGGTCATCACCCTCGGCATGACGTACTCCGTGGCATCGCAGAAGAGCTCGGTCGAACGAGGGATCAGGACCTCCGAGGCCCAGCTTGACTCGCTCCGGCCCGTGGTCATCGAGGTGGAAGACCTGCGGCGGCTGAAAGCGGTTCTCGACGATAAGATGGAAGTGGTCGACCGGTTGGTCATCGGCCGGATGTCATGGGCCAGGAAGCTCCATGAGCTGGCCGACCTGATGAGCCGGAACGATGAGATCGCGCGAAGTGTGTGGCTCACGCGCATGGGTCTCGTCGATCGTCGAGAAACGGAAGAACGCGCCGAGACCAAGACCGCCAGCGACGGAAAGAAGACCACCACCACGGCGCGGGTGACGGTGATCTATCGTGCGCTTGAGCTCGAGGGCATCCTCCCCGTGCAGGTGTCGACCGGCATGGTGAGCGACCTCATGCGTCTGATGAAGGAGGACCAGGCGTTCTTCAAGGACTTCACAAAGGTGCAGCTCGACTACATACAGGATGCTCCGGCGGCGCAGCGCGGCGCGGCGGGTAAGGCGTTCAAGGTGAGTCTGTACATGAAGCCCAGCGGATCGAGAGGGTAACATGGCGAAGGCGTCCAGCCCGGTCAGAGAAGGAATCACGAGGGGGGTGTTGTTCGGCATTCTCATCTTCGCCCCCGTCTACCTGCTGTTCTACTCACCGCAGCAGAAGAACCTGGTGACCAAACGTGCCCGGCTCGCCCAGGTCGAAGGAGAACTCCGCAATGCGCGACAGGTCGCCACGACCCGCGATGACCTTCGGAGGGTGACTGAGCGGTTGCAGAAGGTGCTCGAGTTCTACGAAGAGCGACTGCCGAGCGAGGAAGCGATCGCGGGGCTGCTCGAGGAGTTGCAGAGCATCATCACCGCTTCCGGCGTCACGTTGGAGCGGCTGGAGATGATGCCCAAAGAGCCGCTCTCCAACTATGAGCGGCTTCCGTTCAAGATCGTGGTGACCGGCGGATACCACGATATCGGCAAGGCAGTCAACAACATCGAACGCGGCAAGAGGTTCATGAGCGTGAGCAGGATCGGGGTAGAAGGCGAGGGCATCCGGCCATTCACCTCCGAACTGGAGGTGAGCACCTTCCGTTTCCTGGAGGCAGCAACCTAAGATGGTACGATTCGCCCTTTCATGCGCAGCGGTGTTGACCCTTTTGATCGGTCTGACGGCGTCATCGTGCGGGCCGGGGAAACAGCCGCCCGAACTCGTCGCCAGGAGTCCCCTGGCCATGCAGAAGCCGGACACCCTGCTCTCCATGGAGGACTCTGCCAGCGCCCGATTCTATGTTTACAGTCCCGGGCGGTTGCGCGATCCATTCGTGCGACCAGGTACGCGGACCCAGACATCCGGCCCTTCCGGCCCTGCCGAACCCACACCGCCTCCTTTGAACATCCAGGGGCTCATCTCCGGGGACAACCCGCGGGCGATGATCAACGGCCGCAGTGTCGGTGTGGGAGACGTCATCGAGGGGGCCACCGTGATGAAGATCAATAGCAACAGCGTGGAGATCGAGTTCAACGGAAAACGACATACCATCGCGTATCGTTGAGAGGAGGACTTGATGACGTTGCATCGAACGGGTCTCCGAGTTCCGATTGCCGTGGTTCTGGCGTGCGCGTGCCTTGGAGCGTCGGGCGCATGGGCCCAGCGTCCAGGATGGGAGAAGACGCGCATTGACCTGACGCTCCGCAACACAGACATCAACGCCGCGCTCCAACTGCTGACCGAGATGGCCGGTCTCAACATCGTGAGCGGCCCCGAGGTCAAAGGAACGGTCAGCCTGCGTCTGGAGCAGGTGCCCTTGGGCGAGGCGCTCAACGCCATCCTCGTGGTGAACGGGTTCGGTTTCGTGGAGGGAGAGAATCTCATCAAGATCCTGCCCCTCCAGCAGATCGGCCGCGCCATCACCCAGACCTACTCGCTCAACTACGCCTCCGCCGGCGGTCTGGAGTCGTCTCTGAAGGAGTTCGTGTCTGAAACCGGCAGCGTGAAGGGTGATGACGGATC
>JALOPK010000013.1 GCA_025453925.1 Candidatus Eiseniibacteriota bacterium
AGATGGGAGCGCAGAAGGGGTACCATGCGCTACCGCCCGCCGACACGCTGGCGGACTGGCGGAGCGAGCTGATGGAGCTGCTGGAGAATGCCGGGGTTCCCGTGAAGTACCACCACCATGAAGTCGGCGCTTCGGGTCAGTGCGAGGTGGAGGTCGACATGGGGTCCCTGACCGTCATGGCCGACCGCACCATGATCATCAAGTACTTCGTCCACATGCTGGCGGTGCGGTACGGCAAGCTCGCCACATTCATGCCCAAGCCGATCTACGGGGAGGCGGGCAGCGGTATGCATTTCCATCAGATGCTCCGGAAGGGCAACGAGCCGGTCTTCTTCGATGCCGGCGGCTATGGCGGTCTGAGCGCTCTGGCGCTTTCCTACATTGCCGGCATCCTCGACCACGGCTGCTCGCTGGGCGCGATCACCAACCCGAGCACCAACTCGTACAAGCGGCTGGTCCCCGGATTCGAGGCACCGGTCAAGCTGTTCTTCAGCCTGGCCAACCGGAGTGCCGCGATCCGCATTCCCAAGTATGCGACGGCGCCCCTGGACAAGCGCATGGAGTACCGGCCGCCCGATGCGACCTGCAACCCCTATTTGGCCATGGCCGCGATGCTCATGGCGGGCATCGACGGGATGAAGCGGAGCCTTCACCCCTCCGGCATGAACTTCGGGCCCTATGACCAGGACTTGTTCCACCATCCTGATGAAGCATTCAAGAACAGCATCCGCTCGGTACCTACCTCCCTGGTGGACGCGCTGGCCGCGTTGCGCAGTGATCACGACTACCTCCTCCAGGGCGACGTGTTCCCCTCCTCGCTGCTCTCGATGTTTGACGACATCAAGTCAAAGGAAGCCCGGTCAGTGGCTGACCGGCCCCACCCCCGCGAGTTCGCCCTGTACTTCAATGCGTAGCCTCCCCGAACCCGGCCAGCTGCAGGAGTGCTTCCCTCTGGCCGATCTCATTCCTTCGCCGCGCCGCACGCCCCGTCCCGAGTATCTCAGCGCCGAGGAGTATGCCTCGCTGGGGCTCAAGTGCGGGGTCGAGGTGCACCAGCAGTTGCTCACCGCGGGGAAGCTGTTCTGTCGGTGCCCGGCCCGGCGCTACTCCACGGATCACCATGCGTCGGTTCTGCGCCATATGCGCCCGACCCTCAGCGAGCTGGGGGAATACGACGGGACCGCCCTCATGGAGTTCAAGACGAAGAAGAACATCGTCTACATGCTGAATCGGGAGACCGTGTGCACCTATGAGATGGATGACACCCCTCCGTTCCCCATGGATCAGCGCGCGCTTCAGATCGCCATCGAGATCGCCCTGATACTGCGTTGTCGCATGGTGAGCGAGATCCACATCGCGCGGAAACAGTACCTTGACGGCAGCATCCCGACCGGATTCCAGCGAACCAGCATCGTCGGCGTGGAAGGCGCGGTCCCGTTCGGGGACAGGGTAATCCGAATCATTCAACTCGGCCTGGAGGAGGATGCCTGCCGCGAGGTGAGCGACCGGGGCCACTGGCGCCACTACCGCACCGACCGGCTCGGCATGCCTCTCATCGAGACCGTGACCTATCCTGAGCTCTTCACCCCGTGGGAGGCGGTCTGGTTCGGCCAGGTTCATCGCCTGCTTCTCCGGTCCACCGGGAAGGTGCGGCGCGGCATCGGCGCTGCGCGACAGGATGTAAACGTGTCCATCGCCGGAGGACGCCGGGTGGAGATCAAGGGGGTCGAACGCATTCCGCTGTGGGGTCCGCTGATC
This sequence comes from Candidatus Eiseniibacteriota bacterium, assembly GCA_025453925.1. GTDB lineage: Bacteria > JAFGKV01 > JAFGKV01 > JAFGKV01 > JAFGKV01 > JAFGKV01. The sequence continues at coordinate 1,759 of JALOPK010000013.1, forward strand.
CACTATGAGGCGATGAGACAGAAGGGGTTGCTGACCTTGAAGGACGAGTTGACCCGTCGTGCGCGACCGGCGGACTGGCTGACCTCCACCAGTCGCATCGAACCCGCTGCGGCATCTGGTCTCCTGCCTCCGGAGTGGGATGACGGCCACCCGATGGCAGCGGTAGCGTTGCCGGCCTTTCGAGGCCTGCTTTCATGGCCTCTGGGAGGGAATCGGACCTTTGCCTCCGAGTTATCCGACCGCGTCCGGGTGGTGGCCTGCATAGACCAGCCCCCCAACTTGATCCACTCCGACGTTGAACCCAACGCCTGGCGTGAGCTTCGCGACGCGACCCGAGCGGGCGAGGAAGATGCGCTGGTGCTCCTCTCCGGCGACGGGGATGACCTCGTCACGGCCTGCCGCGAAGTACGAGACCGCTGTCTCGAGGCGTGGGATGGGGTCCCGTCCGAGACGCGGCAGGTGGCGCCCGACGGCACCACGAGATTCGAACGTATCTTGCCGGGCCCTGACCGCATGTATCCGGATACGGATCTCCCGCCGATGGAGATCCCCCCGGAACGTATCGAGGCGGTGCGGAACCAACTCCCGCCCTCGCCGTGGGAGCTTGCCTCGCGATTCCACGCGGCAGGGTTGTCAACGAGGACTTCCGGATACCTTGCGCGGAGGCGAGATGCAGGCGCCCTGGGCAGAGTGCTCCTGGATGACGGGCGTGATCTCTCAGAGTGCCTGATCCAATCATTCCTGCCGATGTGGGATGCGGGTGGCGGCCGCGATGAACGCACCTCGCGTCGCGTGCTCTCCGCGGCGGACGATGGGGTCATCTCTCCCAAGGTGATGCCCGACCTGTTCACGTTGCTGGCATCCAGGCCTTGCGACGACCCGTTGACCCTTGCGCGGGAGCATGGTCTGGCGATGTTGCCGCCGGAAGAGATCAAGACTGTCGTGGTGGAAGAGAAAGCCGAAGGAGACGACGACGGCCTGTTCATCCGCGTGATGCGGCGTCTCGGGTCCCGAGCTCAGGCGGACACGGTTCTGGATATCCTCGAGGACTTGGGGGTGGCGCCATGAGTGACGGCGATCGCTTCAAAGGGTACCGTGGCCCGACGCGCGCGCTCCTGGAACGGGAAGGCGCGGGGGTCTGGTCGGACGTGGAGGTTTCCACGTCGCGGGGATTGTTCGTCGGCATCATCCTTCCCCGCAGCGAGCAGGCCGACGACCGTCACCTCGTGATCAAACTCCCAAATGGATACAATGTCGGCATCGCCGCCGATCTGGTTAACCGGATCACGGAGATCGGCAGGCGGGAGGCCCACTACAAGATCCCCGAGAAGGAATTCCCCGTTGACCCGGTGAAGCCGCGGGTGAAGCTCTTCGGCACGGGAGGCACAATTGCCAGCCGGCTCGACTACCGGACGGGAGCGGTCATACCGGCCTTTTCCCCGGGCGAGCTCTACGGCTCGGTTCCCGAACTCGCCGATATCTGCAATCTCGAGACCGAGAAGCTCTACGCGGTGTTCAGCGAGAACATGGGGCCGGAGCAGTGGCTGGGGACGGCTCGGGCGATCGCCGCGGAAATGGACAAGGGCGTGGCGGGAATCGTGGTCGGTCACGGCACCGATACCATGCACCATACGGCGGGGGTGCTTTCCTTCATGCTGCAGAACCTTCCGGCCCCGGTAGTCATCGTGGGGTCCCAGCGGTACAGCGATCGACCCTCCTCGGATGCGGCGCTGAATCTCATCCACGCAACGCGAACGGCCGCTTGGGGAGACATCGCCGAAGTCATGGTCTGCATGTTCGGGCCAACCAGCGACGAGTATGGACTGCTGCATCGCGGGACACGAGTTCGGAAGATGCACTCATCCTACCGATCCACCTTCAGGACGCTGGGGGAAATCCCCCTGGCGCGAGTCGACAAGAAGGGTGTCTACCCGCTCCGGGACGACTATCACAAGCGGGGGTCCTCTTCACGTGTGCGGCTGGCTGATCACTTCGATGATCGCGTATCCATCGTGTACTACTACCCAGCCATGAAGCCCGACATCATCGACTCCCTCATCGACAACGGCTACCGCGGGATCGTCATCGCAGGGACCGGTCTGGGGCATGTCAACAAGCCTCTTTACCCGGCGCTCCGGCGGGCACATGAGGCAGGAATCGCGATCTTCATGACGGTGCAGACTCTCTGGGGCTACGTGCAGATGTACGTGTATGACACGGGTCGTGATATGATGGCGCTGGGGGTGGTTCCTGCAGCCAATATGCTACCCGAGGTTGCATACATGAAACTCGGATGGGCGCTTGGAAAGACGGCCGACCTCGAGGAAGTCGGACAGATCATGCTCACGCCAGTGGCGGGCGAGATCACCGCGCGGGAGCCGTTCGACGGCTATCTGATCTACCAGGGAGGAATACCGGAAGTTGAGGCCTTCCTCAAGGGCGTACTGAGGTAGCGTCACTCGCGGGGCTCGTCGCGGCCATGCCCGACGCGGGGGCTTCCGCTGCGCGGGCGGACCGCGGCGGCTACGCGTCAATGATGCGTTCGAACACCTGGCGTCCGGTGGGCTCGAAGCCCAACGACTCGGCCAGCAGAGCAAGATCCCGCTGGGTGTACCGGAGTCTGAGTTCCATGAGACGAGCCCCCTTGGCCGTGGCATGGGCCACGGCTTCAGCGCCCAGAGCCCTGAACACCCGGCCTCCGCGGTAGGGCTTGGCCACGAAGATCTCATGAATGCAGAAGACGGGCACCATCGGCTGGGTGCTCACCCCGAAGCACCCCGCCAGATATCCGATAGGGAACCTCCCCTCCCGCGCGACGAAGACGTGAAGCCCTCCCTCTCGCCGTCCCATGAGGGTGTGGAACTCCTCGGCAAGCTTCCGCGGGTCCACTTCACGCCCCAAGTCTTCGCGCAGGGCGACCATCAGGTGCAAGACATCAGGCAGGTGCCGCCTGGAGATTCTCATCGTCTGGATCATGGCTGTTCCTACCGGTGCGACATCAGCACGGCTATGGTTGGTGTCGCGGCCGAATGTACAAGGTCGCGCCCTGGTAGTCCAGCACCCAGTCAAACCTTTCGAGCAGAGGAAGGCCGATGTTACCTGCAACTTCTGTTGCCCCGGTCACTCCACGCCCGGCAGATGAAAACAGCGTGGGAATGGGACCTAGCCGCGTGCCCGCGAGTTCCAGGGAATCGACTTCACCCACGAGCACCTCAGCGCCTCCTCCGATACCCGCTGCCGGTTGGAGAGCGAGATCCTCGCCGCCGGGCATGAGCCCCTCCCTGACCGCGAAGGGCGTGTGAAGGATCAAGGCGAAAGAGTTGCCCGTGTCGACGATGAACCGGCCCCGCTTGCCCTCCACCACCGCCTCCACGACGGGGACATTGGCAATGAACTGGAGCGGTACTGCGGCGTAGCCTCGGCCCGCGGCGGCATCGGGCGACCCGAGCGTCAGGGAGTCGGCGACTCCGGACCGGCCGATTGATCGCTGGGCGAATAGGCCGTACCCGAGGATCCCATGGACGGGCTCAGCGGCGGCGCTGTTCATGAGAGAAAGGTCCACCACTGCCAACCGTGCCTGATCCATCGTCAGGCAGCCGATGGTCAGAGTCCCGACCGTTGTCACACCGACGGAATCGAATCCGACGACGCCCTGCGCGGGGAGCGCCCCAAGGGAAGCGAGCCCCAGCCGCTGGGCCACTGCCCTGTCGATGCACGACATGCCCGCGCCCGAATCGACGAAGAACCGGAGCTGATGCACGCCATCGACGACCACCGGAGCGATCAGGTGTCCGTCCACGCGGACGGGCACCGCGCAGTATTCGGCGGGTGGAGCGAGGGTGCGCGGGGGCTGGAAGACCGCTGCGGAGACCGGATCGTTGACCCGAACCCGAGCGACCTTCATCTCCAGTGAGAACACCCCGGCAATCGTCTGGACACCGTGGAAGGGCAGCATCACTCCCTCGACTGAGCGGAAATCAGAGAATCGGGCCTCCACCGGCATGCCGAGTTTGGTGAGCTTGACTTTGTCCAGCAGCCAGGTTTCCCGTCGGAAGTAGAGTTCCACCGGGCCGCCCGAATGTTCCACCAGCACGCAGAGGTGTGTGGCGTCTGAAAGCGAATCGCTGAGGCGCATGCGTGCCCGGAGTTCATCGCTCATGGGCGTCGCCCCGCCCACTTGTGCCAGCAGCAGGAACTCCTCGAGTTCCGCATCCGACAAGGATCTGACGATGCCGCTCTGATCCTGGATCCAGCTCTCCTGGGCGGTGTGGGCCCATGAGTAGCTCAGGGGGCCAATTTCGACGCGCTCCATGAATCGGTCAGGCGCCGCCTGCACGGAGTACGTGGTGCCGGAGAGACCCATGCCCTCGACGGTGCCGAAGATCTCCATGGCGGTGATGCGCGCGAGGTGCTCCCGCCCGCCGAGGGCTGCTTCGTAATGATTCAGGACGTCTTCAACCCTGAGACCGGCGGGATTACACGCCACGGGGATGAGGAGAAGAACTGCTAAGGCTCTCGAATCCATCGCACCACCTCTCGTAGAGTAGCCGGTTTCCCCCGCAGGAGAAGGCCGGCGCGATACACTCGCGCGGCCATGCGGAAAAGGGCCACCGATGCAACAACCAGGAGAATCACCGAGGCCGCCACATCCCCCAAAGGCGCCGCGCCCATGGCGATGCGGGGAATCATAAGTACGGGAGAGAAAAACGGCACCAGAGAGAGTGCGCGGGCCGGCACGGATTCCGGGGCGGCGACTACCAGCCAGACCAGCACCATCGGAGCCACCATGAGTGCCGTGACCGGCACGTGGGCGTGATGGGCATCCGCCGTGGAACTCACCATGCCGCCCACCATGACGTAGCACGCCGCGAACAGCGCGTATCCCAGGAGGAAGTAGGCGACGCACGCAACCGCAAGACCCGGCCCCACAGTGAATTGGGGCAGCCACGTGAACATGCTGTGCGTCGCGCCTCCGACCCTGGTCAACCCAAGTCCCAACAGAAACCAGACCGCATACTGCGTGATGCCGGCAACCGCGATCCCGCATGTCTTGCCCACCAGCAGCCCCGTGGGGCGGGCGCTGGTGAGGAGGAGTTCGATCACCCGGCTGGTCTTCTCTTCCACCACAGAGCGCATAGTCGCCAGCCCGTAGGTAAGAAGCGTCAGATAGAGCATCGTCGACATGAAAAGGGCCAGGCCTGCCGCCCGCATCGGATCCGACGACCCCACGGTAATCCGGGTCCACGCCGGCGGTGCGGTGAGATCTGCAACCGACCGGTCATCGAGGCCAAGAGAGGTGCCGCGACGGCGCACCACGGCATCGTAGAGCAACGCGCCAAGATCCGAGTAGAGACGCGCACCCTCCGATGCGTCAATGCGTGACCCGGTCACCAGCTCGGCGCGGGATCCATCAGGCGAGATGGCCAGGAGGCCGTCAATGGCGTGGTCCTCCACCAGCCCGATCAGGACCGATTTGTCAAGGTGCAAGGGCGCCTGAGACAGCCGCACGCCCCGCGCAAGACCCGTGTCCGGCACAGTCCACGCATCGAGTCCCAGGACGTCGGCGCTGTCGAGCAGGGCGATGGTGGGCGGCGTCTGAGCCCCACTCCTGGCCAGCCGGGCCGGAACAACGGCTATGGCGGCGAGGATCAGCGGCCCCAAGAGCGTCCCCAGACGGAAGCTGGTGGACCTAATCCTGCAGAGGTACTCCCTCCGTGCCACCACCATCCACGGGGCCGTGGTCATCGCACCATTCCTAGAAATACATCTCGAAGACGTGCCTTCCGGCTTTCGAGGTCGACGATTTCCCCTCGCGCCGCCAGTGCCTCAATGAGAGTCACCGGCGAGAGGTCAGGGGCGCATTCAACCGTCAGGCTGCTGCCCTGCGCCTGCGCGGCGATGACATGGGGGTGGGAGAAGTCCACCGGAGCCGGTCCGCGAAACACGGCCCTCACAAGCCGCGTCCCGTGCGCCTGAAGGTCGGACGGCGAGCCTTCGGCAATCTTGACGCCCCGATTCAGGAATCCGACGCGGTCGCAGATATCCTCTGCCTGTTCCATGGCATGGGTGCTAAGAAGGATGGCCGCACCACCGTCGCGGAGTTCTTTGACGACCTGGGTCAGCCGCCCGACGTGAACGGGATCGAGCCCTGCAAAGGGTTCGTCCAGGACGACGATCTCGGGGTCATGCACCAGGGCCACGGCAACCTGCAGCAATTGCTGCATTCCCTTGCTCAGCTCGTCGGTGCGTCGAGCCGCAAGATGCCCGAGATCCAACCTTTCCATCCAACGCCGCGCCGCCGGCCCAGCATCCCACCGCCGGATCCCGCGCAGGGCCGCAAAGAACGTCAGTTGCTCAAAGACCTGCATGCGGTGGTAGAGACCACGTTCCTCGGACAGGTAACCGATCCGGATGGAAGAGCCGCTACCAGACGGTGCGCCATCGTGAAGTATGGTGCCGCGATCGGGCAGGAGGATGCCCGTGGCCATCCTCATCGTCGTGGTCTTGCCGGCGCCGTTTGGCCCCAAGAGACCGAACACGCTGCCGCGTGCCACTTCCAGGGTCAAGTCCTCGACTGCCGATGCCGTGCCGAAGCACTTGAAGACGCGGCGCAGGGCAATGCCGGCCGGTCGCGTCTCGGGAGGGGACTCCATCAGGGCAATTCCTCGTATTCGATGTCTTCCGCGTCACCCATCACGGGATGCTCCTGTCGGCCCGGACCTGCCCGTGGTACCGGCGGAGGAGGGGCAAACGCGGCCCGTACCGCCTTCCACACGTAACGGAGCGCCAGCAGGATGAGCAGGAGCCGAAGGACGCGGGCGATAAGCATCAGCATTCAGTCACTCCTCGGTCGACGCTTCGAACCGTCACGGTGTCCGCGGCGAACCGGACATCGACCCGCGCCGGAACCGACGCCGGTTATGTCGGTGATGGTGCGAGTGGCGGGCGAGACTGCGACGGGGCAGCGGCATGGCCGGCGCCGGTCCGACCTCATCCCGCACCAATAGGCAGCGGTCCATAGTACTCTCAGCCGGAGCGTGCGCCAAGGCTCGGAGACCGCGCCGGGCATCTCCAACGTGGACAGGCCGTCCATGGCGATCTATCTTATCTAACCCCGCCCATCAAGGAGGAGTTCGCCCGTGGGACATGAAGAGGACCGTGACCTTCTGCACACCGCCGTTTCGATGCTGGATAGGGGCCACATCGATACTGCGGTTTCGATCCTCGAAGGACTGCGCTCGCGCATGCCCAATGAACCGGTGATTCCAGGTTGCCTGGGGATGGCCGCACTGTCCAGGGGCGCATATGCCAGAGCGGAACAACTTCTCAACGTGGCCCTGGAACTGAACCCGTCCTTCTACCCTGCACTCCTGAACAAGGGCATCCTGCTGGTCAACCTGGGAGACTGCGAGGGGGCAATCGCCCTGTACGACAGGGCATTGGAGATCAACCCGCGATACGCGGAGGCATATAGCAATCGGGCCAATGCGCGGGCTTTGCTCGGGGATATGGAAGAGGCCCTGGCGGACTATCGCAGGGCGCTGGAACTGAAGCCAGGCTTCGCCGATGCGCACTACAACCTGGCATACACGAAACACCGTATGGGATCGACCGATGAGGCGATGGAGGAGTTGGAGCGCGCCGTCATCCTGCACCCCGCGCACCGTCTCGCCTGGCAGCTCAAGCTGAGTATTCACCTCGAACGAGGCGAGCACGGCGACGCAGAGGCCTGCCGTGCGCAACTACAGAAGTTGGGGCAGCCGTGAGCCGTCCCTGGGCGGGAGAGAGGTCCTTCCTGTGGTCGTTCTTGACATGGAGGCCATCCATCCGGTTGTTTGACGATATTGCCTCTTGTCCTATTCGCGAGGAGCGTTGATGTGGCAATGACGTCGCGGGAAAGCATTCTCATCGTCGACGACGAGCCGAACATCCGGATGGCAATGAAGGTCGCGCTGGAGCGTGAGGGGTATGCCGTTTCTGAAGCCTACGACGGCAGAGATGCCCTCCGATCCATCTTCTCTGACAAGCCGGACCTCGTGCTGCTCGACATCATGCTCCCGGCCATGAACGGCTACGACGTGACTATCAAGCTGCGAGAGGATGACCGCACGCGGCGCCTGCCTATCATCATGGTCACCGCCAAGGGCCAGATCACCGACCGCATCCATGGTCTGGACTTGGGCGCGGACGACTACATCTCCAAGCCGTTTGACCTGCGTGAACTGGTGGCCCGCGTCCATGCAATGCTGCGCCGTAGAGCCACCGAAGAATCGGCGGCTGCGCAGGCACAACGACCACGACCGGGGACGACCAAATTCCCGACCCCAGCGCCCGACCTGACGTTTGAAACCTTCGTGGTGGGTCCCTCGAATCGGGAGGCGTATGAGGCCGCCATGGCCGTGGCGACAACTCCCGGCAAGCTGTTCAACCCGCTCTTCATGTATGGTGACGCGGGCATCGGCAAGTCCCACCTGCTGGCGGCCATCGGCAATCGAGTGGCCAGGGATCACGGCGCCGACAAGGTGATGTACACCTCCTCCGAGCTGTTTCACGAGACAATCCGCGAAGCCATCGTGACCCACCGGATCGACAGTCTCCTCTCGTCGTTGGGCCGCTATGTCGTGCTCCTTGTCGATGATGTGCACTTCTTGTCCCGGACGCGATCACAACAGGATCGCACGCTCGAGGTGTTCATGGAGCTGTACGACAGGGCCCGCCAGGTTGCGGTGTGTAGCGACCGCCCCCCCGACCAGCTCAACGATCTCACTGAGATGATCCGCACGCTCTTTGTCCGTGGCAAGGTCGTGAATCTGGATGTTCCGACACCCTACCACCGCGGCCGCATTCTACGGTCGGTATGCGAGAGGAACGGGTGGGATGTGCCCGAATCCGCTCTCATCTACCTTGCACGGAATCTGACTGCCAACGTCCGCACCCTCATCGGCGTCGCGAAAAGGGTCGCGGCGGAGTCCACCTTGACCGGCAAGCCCGTAAGCCCGGAGATCATCGACGAGGTCATCGCCCAGGTTCACTCAATCGGTCGTCCCACCAATCTCTGATCTGCGCGCACGCATCGGATGTGTGCGCGAACGCCGCTGATGCCGGATCTGACCCGCGTGGGCCATGTCCGGGGCGTGATGCACCTCTCCAGTCGGCCCTGGGCCGTTCATTGCCGGTCAGTGAGGGGGCAGTTCTCCCGTGGGGCCACGGCCGCGTCGAGACGTCTTCGTCCTGATCGCCACGCTATTGACGCCCCTGGGGATGAACCACCCCAGCGGATGCCGGCGCGGGTGGCGCCCGGCCCGTTTCTCCGTTCACCCGGAGCGCAGGGCAAGCCGACAGAGGCTGGCATCCAAGTGAAGCTTCTGGATAGCCAGGCTATCGGCCGCGCGAGATTCCCTGTACCAGAGCCCTGGCATCGTGCATGAGATCGTGGATCCATGCATACCGAAACGTCCCGTTCCGACCCAGCAGATGAAGACCCCTGATCTCGCCGAGAGCACGTGTGATGGTGCCGACGGCGTCGCGAGCCGGGAGGCTTCCCACCGGGTAGGCGTGGCGCAGTCGCTCCACGGTGGCTCCCAGGATCGCATTCGGTGTCAACCACCCGATCTCCTCGAGACACCGCTGAGTCGTCGCGATGAGCTCCTTGTCGGCGGCCGACCACGGCTCACTCCCTTCGTCACAAGGGATTTCGGCCACCAGCGAGGTCTGACCGTGGGGACTCATTGCGGCGCTTCGATTCCGCGGCTCCACCACACGGGTGAACGGGAAGGCCTCCGCAGGGAAGTACACGGTCGCCGCAGAGGTCACTGACGCCACATCAAGAAAGAACGCGACCAGCACCAGGTGCCGATATCGCAGCTCTCGGGCAGCAGCGCATACGGCCCCGTCAAGCGGCGGATCGAGGATCCCGACCAGGCGATCCAGGGGGATGGTACTGACGATCTGCTCGGCCGAAACGGTGGTGCCGTTGCCTACCATCGCGCCGAGGACGCGTGAACCATTGTGAAGAACGCGAGTCACGGGCGTCCCGATGAGGATGCCGCCATCGCCGACGGCAGCAGCCAGCGCGTCAGTCAGCATCCCGATCCCGAGGCGGGGGTAGTAGAACTCTCCCTCCATATGAAGCGGGTTCCGGACGGCGCGCAGGGTATCGCGCAACATCTCGCGGAGATCCAGACCCCGCAGTCGGCCGCCCGAGAGCTCGGGCACCAGCCTATCACACGGTGCTCCCCACAGCTTCTCCGTGTAGTTGAGGAGAAATCGGCGAGCGACGGTCTTGCCGTAGCGTCGCACCGCGGCATCCGCGAAGTTCGTCACCCGTCGACGTGAGATCCGCGCCCCGAGCAACTCCAGCCCGCCCACCGCCACTGCTCTCGGCCCGAGGTGTCTCACCAGATTTGGGAGATTGAAGGGGAACCGGATGAAACGCCCGCCATCGTAGATCAGGCTCGGCGCCTCGACCCGGAGAAGATCGTCCCCCAGCAGCGCCATGGCATCCTGCGTGGTCTGTGGGTCCTTGTCGTGGAACCGATGAGCCCCTGAGTCGAAGGAGAAGCCTCCTCGGCGGAACGTGACGCACGCCCCACCCAGTCGGTCTTGCCCCTCGAGAATCGTGAAGGGGATGCCCTCTCGCCGTGCGAAGTAGCCAATGGCAAGTCCCGACACGCCGCCACCGATCACTACCATCGACGGCCTCGACGGGTTGGAGTCAGGAGGTAGTGTCGGTCGCCAGGGCAAAGAACTCAATTCTGACCTCATCGACGAAGTGCCGGCCGCGACCGGACTGACTCAAACACATGGTTCGGTGTGATGGACACAACGGATGTGGGAGCCCTTTCTCAAGAAGGTGGCGGAAATGCGTGGGGTTGAGCGGTTCACGGCTGACAACGAGACCGTGTGCAGCGGTGGTCGGAATGAACCGTCGTTCCGTCCCATCATCGAAGGCAACATAGGCGGGTGGCACCCGGTAGAGGATTCGAAGAAGTCGGCCCAGAGTCGAACGCTTCACCGCTACTGTGGCCACCACCATGTGCGGCGATGCGGGTATCTCGATCCTGGAGCCCCAACTTCCGTGGAGCGATCCCAACGGTTCCATCCTGACAGACCCGCCTGCCCCGCGTCTCAGGAGGAGGCGGACTCCCGTCTTGGAAACGAGGCGGTACCTGTCCAGGAACGCCCGGTGCGTCAAGGGGCATCTGTCCATGGGGTGTACACCATCCTGGTCGTGCCAGGTCCACACCACGAACTCCGCCGCGTTGGGGCTGCCAAGGTGGCGGGCGTTGATGCTATCGGCCAGGAGGCTTCGTATCAAGATGTGCTGGAAGTATGGACTGGGTCGCCAGCGCAGGGAGGTGCCGATAAGAGGAGTCACGTCGTGGGGTATCAGTTCAACGGTCTCATTCCCGATGATGTGGAGTTCCGCATCTGAGAGGGCCACGCTGCCGAGCATGGCATGATCCCGCTCAACCTGTTCATGCTCGAATTCGCGCCAATGCGCCAGCATGCGAACTCCTTCCAGCCGCAGGCCTTGCACCCAGCCTGCGGGGGTGATCGGCGCATACGTGACCCCCGGACCGATCGAAGCAGCTAAGACCGCGACGATCACGAGCGGAAAGGCGCATCGAGGCGGGTCCAGCAACAGCCTGGTTGCCGCCACTACCGCTGCCAGCGTGAAGAACGCGTATACATGCCCGTCAGCACGGACAAAGCCATGCTTAAACTCGAAGAACACCGGCACTGACACCAAAGAGAGCCACGCGACGCCGGGCAGTCTCGAACCCTGCCCACCGCGGAGGATTCCCAACGCCACGATGATTCCGATTTCCACCAACGCCAAGACCACCTGTGAGCCCGGCGCGAGGATGCTCATCGCTTCGGAGTTTCCGGCGGCAATGTCCATGCTGCGCCGGATCCACAGCAACAGCGGAGAAGGCGATGAGAAGGTCGACGCTGCAATCACCAATGCGGGCACAAGGAAGGCGGTGAGATTCGCGCCTATTCGACGCCAGCTCCTACCATACGGGATCATCGAGACCAGACAGTGGATGCAGAGAAGAGGTGTGAGGGTCGCTGCCATGTTGAACTTCGCAAAGGCAAACACCGCCGACACTGCCGATGCCAACAGCCCAAACCCGGTCCACGGGAATGCGAGATCCAGTATCCACCACGTGAGGAGGATGCCGTACAGCATCGTCTCCAGATGCTGGGGGTCGGCGAAGAAGAAGATCGAGCACACGAGGAGCAGGAGTGACGTCGCCAGGGAGGCTCTCCGTCGGAGAGCAAACACCACCAGGCTGGCGAGGAAGAGTGCCTGGAGTGCGGTTGAAGCGAGGAAGGTGGGAAGGAGGTGATTGAAGCCGGCGATGGGATATGCCAGCCACCCCAGTGGCCCAAAGACGTGGACGAGATCCTCCCCCATCTCGAGTCCATAGTCACGGTAAGTGTTGGCGGCGTACCAGATCGATGCGTCGATCCCGGGCTTGAGAGTCCTGACCGGGAGAGAGAAGCTCGCAACGTAGCAGGCCACCGCCAGGCCCAACCACCCCAACCCGAAAAGACGCGATCCTGCCATCCTTGTGCAGGACGTTGGCATGCGCTTCACGGACACGCAGAGTGCGACCTTCGCCGCCTCCCAGTCTGCACCGGAGGGTACTCTCGCCTGTCCGGCCGCACCCCGTCTCGGCTATGGTGCCTGGTGTGCGTGCCGCGGGTCATTCCGAGATGCCGTTCCGGATGTGAGTGGATCCGTTGCGGGGCGGTATCGACCCATGTGGCCGCACTCGGATGCCCAGGCGACTGGCGACCAGGGCACCTGAGAGCCCGGGCAGCAGCAGATTGATGAGGAACAGCTCGAACGATGCGCGGACCGCAATCCCGGCCTCGATCCCGTACCGTGCCAGCGCGAGGGCGGCAGTCGCCTCGCGCAGTCCGAACCCCGAGATGGTGATGGGGCAGGCAACCGCGAGGAAAATGAGCGGAAGGCTGGAGGCCGCCGCGGCGAACGGCACGGGCCCGTGTGCGGTGAGAAGCAAGTGGAACTGGAGAAGGTTGAACCCGTAGATGACTGCCGACAACAGCGAGACCAGCCCGATGGTCCGTCTGTCCAGCCGCTCCAAACCCTCCCCAATCGGCCCGACCTTCCCACCCCGTCTCGCCAGAGCCCTTCCGATGCGTGGTGCGGCATACGCCCCGCCCGCGCAGCACACCAGCACTGCGACTCCGGGGAGGGCACCCCCGACCTGGTAAGCAACAAGGATGACCGCGATCACAAGATCCGCCAATGGATCGATGAGCGCCATCCCGGAGAGCACAAGCCGGATGCCCGCGGGGAAGAGGAGTGCCGATGCCGCCTGCCCAACCCGCCCGGGTGTGATGACGGCACCTGCTGTTCCCACCAGGAGGCTCCGGGTCGCCAGCTTCCAGCCTACCGGGGGAGCGGCCCGATCCGCCAGTACTTTCCACCGTGCGATCTTCGCCGCGAACCGGGGAACGCCAAGCATGAGCGCCAATGCCAGCGGAACGGGGTGGGCGCTTCTGGCTGCCCCCATGATTCGATCCGGGCCCGCTTTCACGATGATCGCGGCAATGAGGGCGATGGAGACCAACGCCCTCACCAGCCAGACCCTCTGTCTCCGCGATTCTGCCATCTGCTCTCCTGCGTGGTACTGCCCTGGGCATCGTAGGAAGTCGGTGCGGTTTGGATGTCGGCAACTATGCCGCCTCCGGAACCCTCCGCAAGAAGGGGCCGTCCCCGGGGTCACGCCCGCCGCCGAGCAAGGCGTAAGGCGACTCCTCCAAGATCTGGGTGCGAAGTCGAACCCGGTCCAGCATCGCGGGAGGAAACCCCGACGCTTCACCCGCTCAGAATCCGCTGCTCGGGTCCCTGTTCGAATACGGCCGTCGCATGTCCGGCAGCGGACGGAACTCCTGAGAGCCGTAGACGGCCGACTCGTACTCCCCGCGCTATCAGGCGTGACTAGCGCGAAGCCAGAGCCTCCACTGCCCGCTGCCGAACGAGGGCGTGGTTCAGGTTGTTGATGGGATTGAACTCCACCACCCGCCGGAACCAGGCTCGGGCCGACTTGGAATCGCCCTTTCCCTTGTAGGCCAGCGCCGTGCGGTAGAGGTTGTAGGGATCCAACTGGCTGGCGTGCCCGAACTCCCGAAGGGCGGTGTCGTACTGGCGTCCCGACAAAGCGATGAGGCCCGCTAGTTCGCTGGACAACCGAAGCTGATTCGGGTTGTTCAGCGCTTCGACTTCCCGGTGGAAAGCCTTCCATTGTGCTCTGGCCGATGCGGCATCGCCCCTCGCCAAGGCAACCTTCGCCGTGTTGTAGCGATTGGCGCGGACCGCATTGTCGATGACTTCCTGGGCCAACCCCGATCCACGCATGAGTGCCACGGAAGTGTCGAACCTAGCCTGGGCATCATCAATTCGGCCCAATTCGAGGAGGACGGTCCCGGCCAGGTTCAGGTCTGCGGCCATCGCCGGGACGTCACCGGTACCAGCGGCGATAGCATATTGATCACCCAGTGCGACGAGAGCGGAATCCAGTTGACCCTGATAGGCATGAGAGACCGCCATGGCGAAGGTTGCTGCCCGGCGCTCACCGTCGTTGCGTGCCATTCGCTGCAGCGTTCGGACGTGCTCCCGCGCCTCGTCGTGCTGACCCTTCAGGTTCAGATTGGTCGCAATCCCGAGGTGCGAGGCCACGAAGTTCGGGTTGAGGGCCAGGGCTCTCTGATACGAGACAATTGACTCGTCGTACCGGCCCATCTTCAGGAGGAGTTCCGCGTAGGAGTCGTATGGGTTTGGATCGTTCGGAATGAGCTCGATGTACGTCTTGAATGCCTTCTCCGCCTCGAGGTAATTCCCCAGGAAACGATGCGCGTATCCGAGCTGGTTGTAAGGCTGCGCGAACCTTCTGTTGATTGTGATCGCCCTCTCGAATGAGACGATGGCCGACCCGTATTCCTGCTGACCGAAGTAGTTGTTCCCGAGGAGGTTGTGGGCGCGTTCGTCGTTGGGGAATTGGGCCGCCAGTTCGGTGTAGTACTTTCTCTGCGTCATGGGATCGGCGTTGACGCCGGCCTCGAACCCCAAGATCCAAAGCCGTTCGCCCGGTGAGACGCCGTCCGCCAAGGCCCGTGCGCGGCCGAAGCTGCGGAAGAAGCCCGTCACGGTCGGCTCTGCCTGCGAGAGACTCAGATGGGCCAGGGCAAATGATGAATCCAGAGCGACGGCCTGCCGGAGGGGTTCCAGCGATTCCTGGAATCTCAGGTTGTCCTGGAGCTCCAGCGCTGCGCGGTAGAGCCTGAGGGCCTCTGCAGAAGACGTCGTAACGGGGATCTTCCCCTCGTCCTTCTCATGATTGCACCCTACGAGGATGATTACTCCCAGGATCGCTGAACACAGCGTTGGCAGACGTCTCGACATTAAGGGCTCCTTCTGTTTGATGAATGGCGCGCGAGTTCCATCGCAGTGGTCCGAGCGCCTGCGGTCGTCTTCGCCCTCGCATCCGCCCGAGCCACACCACGAGTCTCCCGTGCGGGCGCAGGCACGGAATGCGAACGGTCGGACTCAGAAAACCGCAAGAAACGTGCCGTACGACCGAGCCCCCGAGCCGTGCAATACGTGACGGACTCCGTCGCCAACCCGACATGTGCCTGGTGTGTCCGCATGCCTCCACACCACGCGCGGGAAAGGCGGGAAGGACGCCTCGCCGAGGCGAGCCGGTGGCTGCCCGGATCCGGAGCCCGCGGGTTCACCACGCAGCTCTTTGAGAGTCAGCCGGCCCGCGCGGAGGAGATGTCGGGCACCCAGGCCTACATGCCGCCCGCGTCGTCCTTCTCCTGCTGCGCCGTCGAGGTGCCCGTGAGCTGGATGCTCTTCTCGGCGATCAGCTCACGGAACAGAAAGACCTGGAGGCCGTAGCGGCCCGCGGTGCGTTTCGCCGGCGAGATGGTCAAGGATGTCGTCAGGACCTGGGAGGTGTCGTTCGGCGTCCATTCGGTCATCTTCTTGAAGACGCGCTTCCCCTCGGGGTTGAGCCAGACCGTGTGGAACAGCAGCGGCCGTTTCCCTCTTCCATAGGGATTCTCGATCCGTATGCTCGCCTGCACTCTGGCACCCTCCTCCAGCTCGAATGCCCGTTCATCGGGAGAGGGCACGCGGCCCTTGGCCGCAGGAACCTCCGGGCGAGGCGTGGCGACAGATGCGGTATCGGAAGCCGGTGCCGCAGACGCTGAGGATCCCCCTGTTGCCATTGGGGGCGTGACGCCCATGGCGTCCCTCTTCTTGGCCGGCTTCTTGGTCTTCTTGCTCTTGCCGCCCTTCTTGGCCTTCTCCTTGGCCCGCTCTGCTCGTTCCTTTGCCTCTCTCTCCTTGCGTTCCCGCTCTATCTGGCGCTGCCGCTCCCGCTCCAAGCGACGCATTTCCTCGCGTCTCTGGCTGTCTCTCAGCGCGAAGGTAATGGAGGCCTGAACGTCTCCGGGGATCCGGCTAGAATAGACCAGTGTCGAATCGGGACCAATGGTGGGGGTCGTCGAGCGAGTCGAGCACGCGACTGTCCCCAGGAGGGTCCAGGGCGCGCACAATCCGATCACGGTAGCTGCGAAGAAACGCCTTGCGCGGGCGGCCGCGCGGCTCCGCGGATGCCGGAGGTTCGATAGGGACTCCGGCTGCGTGCTAAGGGGGTCATTGCTGCAGGAATCGGACATGGCGTAGCCCTCGTGGTGCCGGGGATGATCGTTTTGATGCAAGGCATCCGTGGCATCGTCACTCGACAAAGGCAGTGAACCAGCCACGGAGAGGGCAGGTATATCCCTGTGTGGATGCCCGGTGTCAAGAGCGGTCGACTGCGAACGTGCATGGAGGCGAGAATGCGGGAATCCTCCCGGCGGCCTGAGCCGACAGGAGGATTCCGCGGTTCGCGAGGAACTGAGTTATCGCTCGGTGGCTTGCTCTCCCGAGGGAGTTCCCTGCCCCACGAGCGGTATGTCGGCCCCGAAGTCGAACTCACCGACTCGATTCGATTCCGGCGACGACTGGCTCGCGTTTCTCGCGATGCCCAGGTAGAAGAAATTCTCACTCGGGTCGCCGACACCGACGGACGTGTCTACGTCCGTATCCGGCGCCGTGACGGTCACCCACGAGGGCCCGGTCGCCGAGAAGTAGGGCGTCATGCTCCGGTAGATGTCATAGTAGGTTGCGCCTGCCACCGCAGGCCACGAGAATCTCACGGTAGATGGGTTCAGGAGGGTGATGGAGAGGACCATGGGATCGAGGGCGCCGCCACCACCACCGGTGACAGCGTACCAGAAGCCATGGAGTGTGCGATAGGCGCCGCCGGTGGAGACGCCGATGGGCCCGGCCTGGCCCGACGTCGCGGTGATGACGTAGCTCCCGCCGGTGAGCCGGGCGCCGCCGCCCGCGATGACCGTGGGGCCGACCACGTACTGCGCATACCCGGCCGTCGGCCACAAGAGCAGTCCGCAGAGGCCGAGGATCGCCGTGCAGCGCATCGCTCCCTCGGGAAGTCGGGGTCTTGACCGCATTTGAGTGATTCTGGACATGACGCCAGTCTCCTTACCGTGCGTCGGTGCTCTGGGACTCAAGTGCGGCGCGCTTGGCCCAGTCAGCGCGATATTCGGCCGGCACGTCATCAGCAGATGAGTACAGGGCGCGGTCCATGTAGCCCTCAGGGGCCGCCTCCAGGCGCAGATTCTCGCTCCCCGGCCGCTTGGTCACGACACGGTAGTCAAAGGACGAGCCGTCCGTTGCGTTCGGGGCATGAAGAGTGAAACCGTTGCCGGACTTCTCTACCCACCACTCGCCAATCTGGGCGTTGGGTGTGATGAAGACCTTGAACTGGGCGGCCGCGGGAGACGCAACCTTGGCGAAGTCGCTGGCCAATCGCACGTCGGCTCTGCCACGCTCGACCACGCCGGACCCGAAGTCCTCGAACCAGTTCTCGGTGGCAACCTGAGCATAGAGGGCCACCGGGCCTTCATCGGTCTTCACGATATTCTTCATCAGGCTCGTGCCGCCGATGCCCCCGGAGTAGTAGACCCCATAGTGGTTTGCACCTCCTACTGCCTCACCGTACACTCCGTAGGCGGTCCCAGCGCCCTCAGCCGTGGACGCGTGGCCCTCCACACCGTAGAAGAAGCCCGATCCGCTGGCGCTGACGCTGGCGAAGACACCCTTCCAGCCCGCCTCGGCCAATACGCCGACGCCGTAGTAATCCGCAGAGGTGGACTTGCCATGCACACCGATGGCATCGGCAGCAGATATGCCTCCGTACTCCCCGAACACACCAGCAGCGGTGGACGTAGTGGAGAACGTCTGCCCGTGAACACCGTAGGTCGTACCAGAGCCCGAGTAGGCGAGCCCGTAGACTCCCCGTCCATCGGGCGAAGCAACTTCACCGTAGACCCCTTCCGTCGAGCCGGTCGTTGCGA
Organism: Candidatus Eiseniibacteriota bacterium; assembly: GCA_025453925.1. Classification (GTDB taxonomy): domain Bacteria; phylum JAFGKV01; class JAFGKV01; order JAFGKV01; family JAFGKV01; genus JAFGKV01. Next base: position 20,227 of record JALOPK010000013.1, read on the forward strand.
GGTTTCTGCCGTAGACGCCGGAGCCGGCCGGTGAGCTGGTTGTGCCGAACACCCCGTAGTTGGTGCCTGAGACGTGTGTCGCTTCGCCAAAGACACCTCGACCGTCATAGGAACTGCTGTTCCCGTGGACACCGCAGGTGATCCCCGAGCCGGATCCGGCTCCACCATAGACTCCCTTTCCCGCCGTCGAGTTGCTCACGCCACAGACACCATATGTCGTGCCTGATCCTGCCGTGGCGTAGCCGTAGACGCCAAAACCGGCAGTGGACGCGCTTTGTCCATACAGGCCATAGCCGGTCCCTGCGGTGGCCGTGTTCGTCGCCTTCAGGACGTAGCTCGCCGCAACAGCACCGGCAACTTCCGTCCCCGGAACCACCCCGCTTGCCATGTAGGAATAGCCGTTCGAGGTCAGGCGCTGGCGGGGCGTCTGATCGGCGCCCGAGAAGGTGACCAACAGCCAGTAGTCCACGCTGAAGTCGAGGGTGAGGGCAGGTTGTGGGCTCTCCCCCAGTAGGACATTGAACACGCCGCCACTCACGGCGATGGAGCGTGTCCCGCTGTCCCACAGCATTGTGCCGCCGCTGGAGAGGTCGTAGATCCTGAATCGCATGTTGTACGAGCCGTCGGCAACAGGATTACCGGACGTGTCAGTCACCTTTCCCTGGTAGCTGACGTAGGGCGGGATGTCCGCGCTCGCGGCGATGGCGAGAATGCCAACGACGGCGAGAATCGCGAACCGCGTGCGAAGGGTGCTCTGGAACATGTGGAACCTCCTTTCCAGAGCTGTCGGTGGACCCCGGAAGTCCGACCGTGCCATGCTAGCACAACCGCATCGGACTCCCGCACGAGGACGGCGCCAGGCGGAGGTGCCCCAGCCGCGGGGCGAGGCTCCTGCCGGCCTGTGCTATCCCCATGATACAGCATCAAGGGAGAACCCGCGAGGACCTGCGTCACATGTTCTGTGTGACGGGGGTCACAGGGAATGCTCTCAGCTGTGGGCTATCGGCTGTCCGGTTGGAGCGGCGTGAGCCGCGATTGCTGTCATCGCTGTCGGCGGTTGGTCATCGGCGAGGGGCTGGTTGACAACCGGTGCGGGGCCGCCATGGCCGGTCGCCCCTACGGATAGGAGACGGACATAGGGATTCGGGTTGCATGTCAGACAATTCACCCCTCGCGATCCCCGGTGGTGCGCTGCGAGTTGAGGAAAGCCATATAGGACGCGTCCTATATTGGACACGTCCTATATGGTCTGGAACTCGGTTGAACTGCCTGGTGAGCGAGCTCCCCCGCGAAAAGCAGGGCGAGAACCGCCGCATGCCGAC
>JALOPK010000189.1 GCA_025453925.1 Candidatus Eiseniibacteriota bacterium
TCGACCGTGCACTGGCTGATCTGTTCGGCCAGCCTCCGCAGGAAGCCCTCGTCCTCATCGCCCAGTCTCCTCCGCAACAGGTCGAAGTAGGCACGGATGGCACGCTCTTCATCGGGGTGCGTGAGCTGCAGCCGGAGCAGGTGGCGGGCCCCGAATCCCACCATGCGGATGGTTCTAAGCTGCGAGGCGTTCAGCGCGCCCCGCAGACGATTGATTCTGTTTCTGTACACGTCCCGGTCATCGGCGAGGTCGAGCTGACCCTTCAGCCTCCCAGCCAAGTGGGCAAGTGCGCCGCAGAGGTCATGGTCGAGGACTTGCCTGGTGTGACGCTCGAGATACGTCAGGGGCGGAAGGTACTCCGCCGCAACATAGGTGTGAACCCAGTCGGTACCACGGTCGGGTGCTTCTCGTCTTCTCACGACCTTCGAATCCGTGAGCACGCCTGGGTTGAGCAGTCTGCAGACCGCCTCCTCCGCGTCGCGTTGCTCTTTGGACGCGAGCGGGAGCATCCTGAGCACGCGTCGTCGTGTCTCTGGGCCGACCCAGTTGGCCACGAAGTCCACGAAATCGAGCCGAGTCCTCCCTCGCTCTCTCATGAACCAGATCGCCTGCTCGGCGAAGAGCCGCGTGTCGTCTGGCTGCACGGGGGTGCGATCAGAGGGCGGCATCATGGCGCTCGTCGAGAGGGACAGGCCTCCCTGCGCCCCAGAGAAAGCATCCGGACGGCATGGTCCGGCTTGTGCGGGTCGGGCCTGGCTTCACGGCCACTATCCGGCATCATTCTCCGATGAGTTCAGCAAGGAATCCCTGACCTCATCCAACATCTGCCTCGTGTCCTCCCGCCCGGTGAACTGGCGAGCCAGCTCGTCATGGAAGAACTCAACGATCGTGCGCTGCTTGATCAGGGAGTGACCCTCCTCTTTCCTGTCCAGCTTGACGAAAGGAATCGGTTCACCCTTCTCTGCAAACGCCCGCATCAGGCACGTGACTGCTGCCCGCAGGTCTCCGTCGGTAAGGGCCTCGAGCTGGGGAAAGACGCTTAGAACCAGCGCCATGGCGAGGTAAGACGAGGCAAGCGCTCGCGCGGCATCCTTCCCGCTCCCGAGCTCCGACGACACCGTCTTGAAGCTCTCGGGAGCTCGGAGCCCCTCGGCTGTGAACTCGATGACATCCTTCACCGTTGCCAGCCCCACAACCCGAAGCGACACGAGGTTGGCGCTGGGATCGGCGAATAGCCTATGGAGTACGTCCCTAATGTGGTGAAAGCCGGCCGTGTTGTTGAGGTGCTTCGTGCCGAACGTGTAGCAGTGCTTGTCCAAACCAAGCTCCTTGGTCTGGTCGGCGATGCGTTCGTCAATCACCTGCCTCACAAGGACGTGGTCCGGTGCTTCGACACGGACCAGAACGAACCGACGTTGCAGGGCGAACGAGAGCTGATGTAGGCGTGAACGGTCTGAGTCATTCATGGTTCCGAGGATCCGAAACGACGGCATCATTATGTAGTCGCGGAAGACGCCCCCTCCGGCATCAACTGCCTCGTTCTGTCCCCGCTGCCATGGGACGACCCTTACGGGCTTCATCCCGGGCTCCTCTTCCGCCTCCGCCTCGAACGGAAGCCGAGCAGTGTCCCCGGCCACGACGGAAAACATCTCACCAAAGCATTGGTCGATGTCGCAGCGGTTGAACTCGTCGATCAGAAGCCACCGTCTCTCTTCCATCGCCTGAAGGAAGAAGCCTGGCTTGAACACAAGCCCAGCGCCATCGGGCTTCGGGAAGTATCGACCAACTAGATCACCCGATGTCCATGCAGGAGATCCCGTCACCAGGAGGGGCTCCCGCTCTGTTGCACACCATGCCAAGGCCTTCGCGAGCTTCGTCTTTCCGCAGCCAGGAGGGCCCGTGAAGATCACGTGTTTGCCCGCATTGGCGGCGGCACACGCTGACTCTAGGACGTGCCACGGGACCCTCAGTCGCTCGTGCCGTTCAATGTAGGCGCGGACGGCTTCGGGACGCAGATTCACGTATCTGCGGGGCTCGTAAGCCTTGGCGCGAGGTAATCCCGGAACCCTGCTCCCCCACTCCTCGACTGCACCTTCGTCGGTCAACTCCGCACGGTATACACGAGTGATGAATGCCCAGACGACAAAGCACAGCAGGCACGCGACCCACGACACTGCATCGGTCTGGATCTCGAGACCTTCGGTGACCGTCACCCGGGGGAGCCTGGCTGACCATCGACCATCGTCGTGCCTCGGCCAATAACGGTCGAGATCACCTTCGGCCGGCGCGCGCACCTTCTCTACTCCTGGCGCGATCTCCTCTTCACTGTCATCCTTCTCTTCAAACCAGACGGCCGCCAGGTTTTCAATCCCGGGGCTCTCGTTGGGCTTCTGGTAGTCAGACACCTCGCCCAGCACTCCTTCGATGTCCTGACTTTCACCGCGCGCTCTCCAAGCCTGAACAACCTCCGGTGAGGCCAGGTTCCAGGTGGCGTTCTTGAGCCCGTGCTGTGGGAAGGCAACGTAGAACTGGAGAAGATCCTTAGCAGTCCCGGATCCGCTGTGCGAGAAGTAACAGTGCAGTGGCACCCGGTGCTCAATGACATCGGAGTCGGGAAGGGTGGATTTGATAACCAGCGCGGCATCGAAGGTGCCTCCCCCCACCTTCACCACGTCTAGCACCACTTCGGCACGATGCTTCTGGTCGTCAGCGTTTCGGGGATTCCATTCAAAGATGGACAACGGGTTCGCCTTCCGTCCCGGCAGGTTCGCCGCCAGTCCTTGGCATATCTGATCCCGAAGGACATCGAGCAACCTTGAGTTTTCGTCTGGATGACCGTCGCCATCGTCACTGACTGCGCTCTCCCCAGCCTGGGGGGGCGACGAAGCGCTGGGCACTTCCGCTCTGCTACCGCCCACGTCTCCCTCGGAAACCAGCATGATCATCCTCCATCGTGGTGGGAGTGTCGTTCGCGCCATCTATGCGGCACGCGTGTGGAAGACGGCGCAACAGCGCTATCTCGCTCAATGCGTCCTATCACTAAACCCGACTCCACTCATTGCCGACGAAGACCGGAGCATCCGCCCCCGGAAGCTCTCCTCCGGACAGCCCGACCAAACCGGCACCAGTCAGGTCGAAAGACGCCGCCTCTCCTGCCCGGGCCGCTGCTCCTTCTTCTGCGCAGTGGCGGAATCTGGCCGGGACTGCACACGGATGCACGAGCCTTGGATCCGGTCATCACAAGCCCCGCGGGGAAGGTGGTTCTGCACACATGATCACTTGGAAGAAGCAGGGACGGTTCCGCGGGGTCAAGCTGCCCAAGGACCCGAGTTCTGCGCACCAGGCATATAGGACACGTCCAATATAGGACAGGTCCTATATGGATCGCTCGACGCTCAAACTGGATCCGCCTGCCCGGGGACAGCGCCGCGCACGCGATGGAACGCGTCCCTCCAACGACGCCAACACCCTTCGCGATGGAGGGTCATCCGCCGGCTGTCGGATCCTCGATGCTCCGTCATGACCGAATGGGATGCAGCGGACGCGATGGAACATGTCCCTCCAGCACCACCGAACACCCCATGGCGGCCTGCGGGACGGATCCGGTAGATCCCGGATCGCGGGGACGGCAGTCTACGAACGCTTGCTCTTGACGAGATGCTGCCAGCCGGCTTCTCGCTGGCCCTCCTCCCGCCGGGCGGCGGCCTTCAGCCTGAACAAGGCAGCGGTGTAGTTGAAGAACAGCTTCCAGAACTGGGACTTGCTGTTTCCCTTCTGCCGGGTATGGTAGAATGAAGGCGTCTCAATGATCGACATGCCGCGCCGCTGTGCATAGTGGAGCAGTCTGAAGTAGTAGTCGCCATAGCCGAAGAAGATCCTGTCGAAGGGCAGGGACAGCAGGCACTGCCGGCTCATGGTGAAAAACCCGCCGAGATTGTCCTGAATCTGGGTACGCAGCGTCCACCGGACAAACCAGTTGTAGACAAGGCTGCAGAGATAGTGACGGTAGCTGCCCATCTTCCCGCCCGGGCAGAATCTCGACCCGCTCACGATGTCGTACACCTTGCTGACGTGCAGCATCTTGGGAATCTCGAGAGGATCGTGGGTGAAATCCGTGTCCATCACCAGAATCTGATCACCCGTAGCGCGCTCGATTCCGGCACGAATCGACTTCGCAAGGCCGCGATCTTCGGTGCGCAGGATCGTGGAGACTGCGGGATTCTCCCCGAAGGCCTCTTTGACCGCCTGGCAGGTCCCGTCAGGGCTGTTGTCATCAACGACGATGATCTCGTGCTCCCAGTCGGCGGGGAGATTCCCGATGATGCTCCGTATCAGATTCACGATGTTGGAGGCCTCATTGTAGGTCGGAAGGACCACCGATGCTTTCACGATTTCACCTCCGCACGCATCGCGATGTCATCGCGGCACCTTCCGTGCAGTTCACAAGGTTCGGCCGAGACACGCAGGGATGCCGGCGCCGGCCGGACAGACCCCGTCCTCCACACCATGATTCCTACCGTCTCAGTGTCGCAAGCGCATCACAGATGCGGACGATGTCCGCCTCCTGGAGCGTGGGGTATGTGGGCAGGCTGATGACCTGCCGGCCGATCTCCTCGCTGACCGGCAGGGGCGGGCAGTCGTACAGGTGCGGCATCTGGCTGGGCGCGTAGAACCCGGGACGGGTCTCGATCCGGGCTTCCTTCATGTGCGCAATCACCGCATCACGCCCCTGGGGGAAGGCCGCAGGGTCGAGCCGGACAGCGATGGCCCACACCACGGGATCGACCGCGGGCAGGAAATGCTGGGGTATCACACCGTTCACGCGGCTGAGATGCTGGAGATACGAACCATGCACCCGCCGCCGCTGCCCGATGATGTCGTCCAGCTTCTCCATCTGCGCCACACCCAGAGCGGCCTGAAGATTCGTCAGTCGGAAGTTGTGGCCCGGCACTTCGTGCCAATAGTACACCTTGCGCAGCATCCCGTGGCTGCGGTACAGGGCCATGCGTTCAGAGAGCCGGTCGTCATCGGTGACCGCCATTCCGCCTTCGCCGGTGGTGATGGTCTTGGTCGCCTGGAAGCTGAACGAGCCGATCACGCCCATGGTCCCGGCAAGCCGTCCGTCATATCGTGACGCCAGGGCTTCCGCGGCATCCTCCACCACCGCCACTCCTCGGCGGCCCGCCAGGTCGAGAATGCCGCCCATGTCGCAGACATTGCCGTAGGTGTGGACGGGAACGATCACGCGGGTTCGTGGCGAAAGGCGTGCCTCGACTCCGGTCTGGTCGAGGCACCAGGTCCGCGGGTTCACCTCCGCGAAGACGGGGGTGGCGCCCATCAGCAGCGTCATGTTCGCCGCGGCGAGGAATCCGAATCCGGGGACGATGACTTCGTCACCGGGGCCCACGCCCAACGCCAGAAAAGCCATGTGCAGGGCCGTCGTCCCATTGGATGCGGTCAATGCGAAGCGGGTGTGATGGTACGCGGCAAAATCCCGCTCCAGCCGGTCGACGAAGGCCCCCCCGGAGATCCAAGTGGAGGTCAGTGCCTCTATCAGATATCGCTGCTCATGTCCCCAGAAGTCAGGCTTGGCCCATGGGATGAATGTGTGTGTGTCCAACTCTGTGTCCTCAGCGCTCGACGCTCCGGCCGTCGGCCGGTAGTGCGGGAGCTACCCCGCCTTTCGGAAAACCGCGAACATCTCGCCGGGGAGCAACAGCGTGATCCCCATGCGCGAGAGTGGCGTGTGGTGCAACAGTGCTTTCGCCGCGGTCCCCATGACCCGGTATCGTCCCAACGAGTTGCCGATCAGACGGAAGTTCGACGTGAACGGGTAGGTCCCCATCCATCGCCGCTCGTAGCCATGCCGCTCGAAAAGCGTGCAGAGCGACCGCTTCGTGAAGAGCTGCAGGTACTGGCCCATGACATACCAGTACCGCCGGCCGAGAGCCTTCGCCAACCATGAGTCCATGTCGCCGGTCCAGATGCACACCACTCCGCCGGGCCTGAGCAGCCGCGTGATCCGGGCAACCTCCTCATCGACATGTTCAAACAGCCCGATTACCCCCCAGAGCGTCGCCACGTCATACAAACCCTCGCCCTGGATGCTCCCGAGTCCCGCGGTGTGCACGCGGAAGCCGCGGCCAATGGCAATCTGGGAGGACCACTTCGAGAGTTCGACTCCCTCGACGTCGAAATGCGCTCGGGCGGCGTCAAGGAAATCGTCGGTCGCACACCCGATATCCAGCAGCCTTCCCGACGGAACGAACCCGCGGATGCGAGCGACGAGTTTGCGGAAGGTGAGCGCGCGCTCCTCCGCACGGTCGAGATACGCCACGTCGACGACATCTTGGTAGTTCTTCCACAGATCACGCGCGGTTACGATGGCGAAGAGATGGGTGCAGTTCGCGCACCTGCGGATCTCGTACGTGCGTCCGTGTTCGGCGCAGAACCCGTAGTCGAGCCGCGGGACGGACGTTCCGAGGGTGTC
>JALOPK010000498.1 GCA_025453925.1 Candidatus Eiseniibacteriota bacterium
TGCTGAAGAGCCTGCTGGGCGGCTTCATGACCATCTTCCCCCTGGTGGGGATCATCGGCGGCTACGAGGCGCGCAAGAGCCTGCGGACCCTCGGCCGGCAGATCTCCGTGAACATGGTCACGTTGGCGCCCATGGTCGGTCTCATGTGGGTGCTGCAGCAACACGCGGGAGCCTCGGTGGCCGCATCCCTGGCCGCGGGGTGGGTTCTGCTGCTGTGCCTGCTCGTGCCGCTCATCCTGATCCAGAACCGGAGCTTGAGTCGGGCCGATAGATGATCAGATTGCCGTATTCGTCCACCTTCGCCCGATAGCCGGGGATCACCACCGTGGTGGAATCGGTCTCTTCCACGATCGCCGGTCCCGCGACTTCATTCTCACACAGCAGTCGATAACGATCGTAGATGGCGCAGCTCGTCATCCCTCCGGATTCGCGGAAGTACACGTCCCTGTTGCCCTTGCGGGCACCCTCCCCGGGTATCCAGCCACACCCGGCGGCCTCTTCCGCCGCCCGATGCGGCATCTTGCCCACGCCGGTGACCTTCAGATTCACGACCACCGTCTCTTCTCCACGCACGCTGAACCCATAGGCGCGCTCGTGCTCACGGTGGAAGCGTTCGCGCAGGATTTCCATCCCCTCATCGGCCGGGCCACTCAGCTGGATGGGCACGTTGAGTTCGAAAGACTGGCCTGCATACCGCATGTCGGCGGCCGGTCGGAACTCCATCCGTGCATCCTCAATGCCCTGCTCCCGCAGGGATGCCTGCGCCTTGCTCAGGAGTTCCTCGACAATACTGCGGATGGTATTCCAGTCGATGCCCTTCAGCCCGATGACCGTCCGGCTGACCTCTTGCTTGACGTCCGTAAGGAGCAGCCCGAGGGCGGAAGCGACGCCGGGCGACGGCGGCATCACCACGCGCGGGATGCCGATCTCAGCGGCGATCATGTTGCTGTGCAGCGGCCCCGCCCCGCCCGTGGTGATGAGGCAGAAATCCCGGGGGTCGTGGCCCCGCTCCACTGAGATGAAACGGATCGCATTCACCATGTTCGAAACGGCCAGATCCACGACTGCGGCGGCCGTCTCTTCCACGTCGTATCCCAGCCTCGCTCCGCACTTCTTGCGAATTGCCTCCCGCGCTGCCTCCGTGCTCAGAGCCATCTCGCCGCCAAGAAAGTACGCGGAATTCAGGCGCCCGAGTACCAGATTGGCGTCCGTGACAGTGGGTTCTTCACCGCCAGAGGGATAGCAGGCGGGGCCGGGATCGGCACCCGCGCTGCGGGGACCGACTCGGAGTATTCCGCCACTGTCAATCCAGGCGATGCTGCCACCGCCCGCTCCGATCTCGACCAGATCGATGGAAGGCGTGCGCAGCGGGTAACCGCTCGCCCTCCTGGCCGTGCTCCTGGAGAAAGCCGCCGCGCCCACCTCGATCTCGCTCGATATCGTCGGCTCACCGGCCAGGATCATCCCGACCTTGGCGGTGGTGCCGCCCATGTCGATGCACAAGGCGTTCTTCTCGCCAATCTGCTTCGCGATCTGCGAGGAAACGATCACCCCGGCAGCTGGACCCGACTCGATGATTCGGCACGGCTCACGCGCGGCGATGTCGGACCTCAGGACCCCGCCGTTGGACTGCATGAGATACCATTCGCATGCGAACCCGCGTTTCCGCAGGCCTGTGCCTATGCGCTCCAGATACCTTCCGACGATGGGCACGATGCACGCGTTGATGCTCGTCGTACTGGCTCGTGGATACTCGCGGAAGCTGGGACAGAGGTCCGAAGACAGGGTGACACTGACCAAAGGACATTCCTGCGCCAGGATGCTGCCAACCTCGCGCTCATGGCGATCGGGCGTGGGTTTGGTTACGAATACGTCGTAGAGTTTCGGCCGAATCTGGAACTGCACTTCCAGCAGGTCCCGGAAACCCTTCGTCGTGATGAGTGCCGTCTTTGCCGTCTTGCCCTCGATGATCGAATTGGTCGCCACTGTTGTCCCGTGTACCAGCAGTTGGGTTTCTTCGGGCGTGGCGCGAGCCTCAGCAACCAGCCGTTCCAGGTTCTCCAGAAACCCGACTGACGGATCCTTGGGTGTCGAGGGCACCTTGGCGCTCACGCTCATCCCCGTGTTCTCATCCAACAGTACGCGCTCCGTCTCGTCGCTCCGCGGATCTTCTTGCTGCTCGCCCGCCCCGGAGTTCCGGGCGCACGGGTCCTGATCCCGTCTCGCAGCGCCCGCGTTCCCTTGGCATCGGGCTCACCATTCCCGTCCAGCACCACGCCGTAGTCTCGTTCAGCATGCTCTCTGCTCACCTTGCCAAGCCGAACGTCCCGGGCCACGAGTCCAGGATCTCGCTCAAGAGGGTCTCCATACCCGCCGCCTCCAGGGGTTTCGAAGCTCACAACGTCGTCGGCACCCACGTCGATCAGGCACTTTGATCTCAACGCCTGCGGACTCTGACCCGTCCTACGCAGAAAGAACCGGGCTGGACAGGCGTCTTTGCCTCCGAACAAACCCCACGGAGGAAACTTGGCGCGGTCGGAAAACACGGTCACGGAAATCGCTTCGGCCGACGGGAACTGGTAGTCCCGCACAATGCCCAGACCCCCGCGCCACTTCCCCGCCCCGGCCGAGTCGGGAATCAAACCGTACCGAAGCACCCTGACCGGGTAGTTGATCTCCATCTCCTCCACCGGCGCATTCTCCGTGTTCGAGAGATCACACTGCACGGCTTCCATGCCATCCTTGCCTGATCTGCCTCCGGATCCCCCTCCGAGGGTCTCCAGAAACGCAAAGCCCTCCCTTCTACTCGCGTCATAGCCGCCGAAGCCCATGTGACCGATGTTGCCCTTGTTCGCAGCCATG
>JALOPK010000014.1 GCA_025453925.1 Candidatus Eiseniibacteriota bacterium
AGCCGCCTCATTCTCGGTGACAGCTCCTACGCGGCGTCCCAGTGGATCTTCGACACCTATGCGTCCTGGGGGTATGAGGCCCGATTCGACAGCTTCTACATCCCCGAGGCGGTCATGGGAGATTGGCCGGGCATCGGCTGGGAGCGCAACGTGATCGCCCCCAAGGAGGGCACCAGCGGCGCCGACGCGCGGCTGGTGATCGGTGGACACTTCGACTCCATCGTCTGGTCGGACACCGCCGTGGCCCGCATCGACGCGCCGGGCGCCGATGACAATGCCACGGGCATCGCGGGCGCCATGGAAGCCGCGCGGGTGCTGCGGGACTTCCCCATGGAGAAGGACGTGGACTTCGCGGGGTGGGGAGCCGAGGAAATCGGCCTCATCGGCAGTGTGGTCTATGCCTTCACAGCCGATCAGCAGGGCGATGCCATCGAGGGCATGATCAACATGGACATGATCGGCTACATGGACGATTCACGGCTGGACTGCATCATCCAGTACGCGGCCTCTCCGGCGCTCTGGTTCGCCGAGCTCTACCGCCAGGCGTCCCAGACCTACGTGCCGTCTCTCACTGTCACGCCGACCATCGCATCAGGCGGATCCGACTGGTATCCGTTCGCGTATGTGGGCTACCCGGCGGTAGGTGCGGCCGAACAGGACCGCACGAACTTCAACCCGCACTACCATGACCCGTCGGATCGCATTGAGACGTTGACTCCTGAGCTCTACACCGCGATCACCAAGGCGTCCCTGGCGACGCTCGTGATTCTCGGGGTGTGCCCCGGCCCGGTGCTCGACGTGCGCGCCCAGGATATGGGCGACGGCGAGACTGTCCTGGTGCAGTGGTCGCCCAGCGGCGAGCCTGACATTGCCGGGTACTGGGCGTGGTGGGGCGTCACGAGCCAGACGTACACCGACTCGGCCCTGATCAGCGGTGCGGCCAGTGCGTCATATCTCCTGAGCGGCCTCACGGCAGACACGCCGTACTACTTCGTCGTCCGGGCCATGGATACCGAGGGGCACCAGAGCTACCGCGCCACCGAGGTCGTCACCGTACCGCGGGAAGTGCCCCAGGCCCCTTCGGGCGTAGCGGCGACCCCGATTGCAGGCGGCATTCGGATCGACTGGTTCCCGAACGGGGAGGCCGACATCGCGGGATACCGGGTGCATCGGCGCATCAACGCCGGTGACTATGACCTCCTGGCCGATCTCCTCCCTGACACCAGCTTCGTCGATCCCGGTCTCTCCGGTGCAAACCAGTACTACTACCGCGTGGAGGCCGTGGATGGCGCCGGTCACGTCAGTGCCCCCAGCGATAATGCGTATGGACGACCCATGACCCTGGACCAGGGCATTCTGGTCGTGGACGAGACCCGCAACTACACCAGCCCCCCGGACAGCGTCCAGGATGCCTTCTATCGCGCCGCCCTGGAAGGATTCAGGTTTACCGAGTTCGAGTATGGATCGCCGGCCGAAGCGCCCGTGCTCTCCGATTTCGCCCCCTACTCTACGGTACTCTGGCATGCCGACGACTTCGCCCAGTTCCTCGCGGCCGGCCACGTGCCCGAACTTGAGGCCTATCTCGACGCGGGCGGCAACCTGTGGTTCACGGGGTGGAAGGCAACGGCGGATCTGAGCGGATCCTCCACCTATCCAATGACCTTCGAGGCCGGGTCGTTCATGTATGACTACATGGGCGTGGAACGGGTAGAGCTGTCAGGCATGGCCGACTCGCTGGTCGGAGTCACGGGGGAAGGCGGCTATCCCGACCTGACGGTTGACCCCGCGGCCATTCCCACCCCCGCGTGGGGGTCGACGCTCCGATACGTGGAGTCATGGACTCCAGTCCCATCTGCGGAGGTGGTCTACCGGGCGGACATGACGGACGACGGCAGCGCCTTCGACGGAGCCGTATGTGGTGTCCGAAGGCTGAACGACAGCCCTCGGGTCGTGTTCTTCGGCTTCCCGCTGTCCTTCATGGAGCCTGACGGAGCCCGGCAAGTCGCCCGGATCGTGCTTGCCGCCCTGGGCGAACCCCTGGAGGCCGACGACTCGCCGGTGATCGTAGCGACCCTCCAGGTCGAAGCATCGCCCAATCCCTTCCGCGGTACCACGACCATCTCCTTCGTCATCCCCGAGGCAGGGGCGGTCCAGGTCAGACTCTTCGACATGGCCGGCCACTTGGTGGTCACGCTCGTGGATGAACGGGTGGCCGCAGGCAGCCATGTGGTAACCTGGGACGGCACCGACGCGGCGGGCAGTCCCGTGGGAAGCGGCGCCTACCTGTGCCGGTTTGAGGCGCCGGGAGGTCAATCGATCCGAAGGCTTCTCCTGGTTCGCTGATCGTGCCCTCGACGGCGCAGCCGCGGAGCTTGACCCCTCGGCTGCGCCGGTGTTTTGTGCCGCTCGACATCCCTCCCTTTCATCCCCGCCCCCGACATGGAGGAACCCCCATGCCGTGGATCACGCGTCGCGCCCTCCGGCTTTGCTGTGACACCGCACTCCTGGCGATGCTGAGCGGCTCGCTGGCATGCATCGTGATCCTGACCGGATGCACCGCGAAGCCGGACCCGCAGCCGCTCCGTGACCGGGACCTCGCGCTCTATCTGGCGCGGCTCATCGATGAGCACACGGTACACCGCATCGTTGCTGACACGCTGCGCACCGGCGACACCCTGCTCCGGCGCCTGGTGGCCCGGGGCCTTCCACACCGCGCCTCCCTGGAGATGGTCGAAGCCTCCCGCGGCGTTGACTACCTCGCGCGGTCGTACCCCGGGGAGACATACGAGGTCAGACTGGATGGGGAAGGAAACCCCTCGGAACTACGCTATCGCAGGAATGACGGCCGCGTGGTAGTCATCGAGGACAGCGGGGGATCCTTCAGCAGCCGGGTGGAAGTGCCCGAAGTCACCACGGTGGTGCGCGCGGCGACGGGAGTGGTCGAGCAGTCGCTCTACCAGGCGTTCACGGACTGCGGGCTCTCCCCGGAACTCGTACTCCAGTTCGCCGATGTCTTTGCGTGGACCTTCGATTTCCTCACGGAGTGCCGTGTCGGCGACGAGTTCGGCCTCGTGTTCTCCGAACGCGACAATCCCCCGCGGGTGACGCTGCTCGGCGCGTCATATCGCCAGGCCGCCCGGCAGCTTGTGGCCGTCGGCGTGCAGAACCCGGACGGAGGGCTGGAGTACTTCGCTCCTGACGGGTCATCTCTCCACGCCTCGTTTCTCCGCTCACCCCTCAACTACCGGCGCATCACCTCCGGCTTCTCCTTCGGCCGTCTCCACCCGGTGTTCAAGGTGCGTCGGCCCCACCTCGGCGTGGATTATGCCGCACCCGCCGGCACGCCGGTGGTGGCGGTGGCGGATGGCGCGATTGCCTTCGCCGGCCGGAAGGGCGGATTCGGGAACTACGTCGAGATCAAGCACGCGGGCGGATGTGTCACGACGTACGGTCACCTGCGCGGAATGGCCAAGGGCGTCACGCGCGGCAGCCGCGTGGAACAAGGCCAGGTTATCGGATACGTCGGCGCCACGGGCGTCGCCACCGGTCCACACCTTGACTACCGTGTCATCGTGCAGGGTCGCCACGTGAACCCTCTCAGATTCGAACCTCCGCGCGGGCCTGCATTGGACCAGAGCCGGCTGCCCGAGCTTCGCCTGCGCACGTTGCTGGTCGAGAGCGCGCTGGCCCACGCTGACTCCAGCGTGATCGCCGCCGTCGGTGTCCCGGCGCAGCTTCTGTGCGCCGAGGCATGCCCGGATACCGCAGGGGTGCCGTCCCTGCCGGAATTCAACCACTCCCACCGAGACCTGGTCCGCGCGAACTTCTGATCCCCGCGGCCGACTCGGGCCGGAGTCTAAGAAGACCGGGGAGTTGCCTGGAGACCGGTCGAATATGAGATTATGACGGTGTCCTGTATCTTGATAATCGACCTGATCCACCTCCGCTCCCTGTGCACGCCTCCCGCATGTCCCTGACATGCGCCCCCGTGCGAAGCGGTCATCCCTGCCGGGTTGTGCCCCATGAACGCCGTCGACAACGGAATCAAGCTCGAGATCGAGGCGAAGTTCGCCATTCCCGGCGAGCAGGTCCTGCGGCGGCTTCGGGCGGTGCCGACCCTGGCAGGGATGCGTCTGGGCCGGGCCGCGACTGTTGTCGTCATCGACACCTATCTTGATACCGAGACCGGTGCCGTCTCGGCCGGTAGCTACGCCTGGCGACGACGGGCACAGGGAGGCCGGATCACTACCACCCTGAAGCGCCTGATGCCCGCCGCCGATGGGGTTCACCGGAGGGAAGAGCTCGAGGTCGAGGCCGATGGCCATCCTTCCACCTGGCCCGAGGGGGTTACCCGAGACTGCGCCCTTCGCCTGGTGGGTGATGCGCCGCTCCTCCCCCTGGCGACAGTTTCGCAGCAGCGCTCGGTGCGGACGATTCGCTCCGGCCCGCGTCTCGTGGCGATGCTGAGCCTGGATACCGTGAACGCCCAATCAGGGAATCGCGTCGAGATGTACCGGCAAGCTGAAGTCGAATTGGCAAAAGACGGCACGGATGATGATATGGCCGCACTGGTTGCCGTTCTAAGAGATGAATGGAAACTTCCGGCGGAAACCCGATCGAAACTCGAACGGGCCGTGGCGCTTCTGCCTGTTGCGTTTCTCGACGACGGCGAACGCGCGGCATGTCGGATGCTGGCGGCACGGAACGACCTCCACGGCCGCCGCGCCAGGGCCCTGCTCGCGATGGACGCCGGCGAGACCCAGGCTGCCGCCGGGCGGGCGGCGGGCATGTCGGAGCGCAGAGTGCGGTATTGGCGCGGGGCGTTTCGAACCAGGCGGCTCCAGGTCTTCCCGCGCCGCCTCCTCCCGTCTGAATCCTCCGTCCTGCCCCCCCGCCCCGCACGCCACGCCGTCTTGCCCGCGCTCGCGTCGGACGCGGTGAGACTGACCCCGGCAACGCCCATGGCGGAGGCCGCCTGCCGCACGCTGGCCCGGCAGTTCAGCCGCATGCTTTCCCATGAACCCGGCACCCGTGCCGGCGAGGATCCCGAGGAGCTCCACGACATGCGCGTTGCCACTCGCCGGATGCGCGCCGCGCTTGATATCTTCGCCGGCGCGTTGGAACCCTCCCGCGTGAGGCCCGTTCGCAAAGGTCTCCGCCGCGTGGGGCGCGCGCTGGGCGCGGTGCGCGATCTCGATGTGTTCTGGCTGAAGACGGCGCGCTATCTTGACGACTTGCCGCCTGACCGCAGCGGCGAGCTCGAACCGCTCCGGGCGGCCTGGTCGGCCGAACGGGAAGCGGCGCGGCAACGCTTGCTCGATCATCTGGACGGGCCGCGGCACGCACGATTTCTCGCCGCGTGCGAGGAGTTCCTGCAGAGGCCGGACATGTCGGCCCGCCCGCCTTGGGCTCCCGACGGATCTCCTGTTCCTCGTCGCGTCGGCCACGTGCTCCCCGCCATTGTCTATGCCCGGGTGGCCGCGGTGCGGGCGTTCGACGAGTGGGTCGGCGACTCCGGCGTGCCCCTGCCGCGCCTGCACCGTTTGCGCATCGCCGCCAAGGCCCTGCGGTACACTATCGAGTTTTTCCAGGAGTTGCTCGGCCCCGAGGCCGCTTCCGTGGTCGATGAGATGAAGGACCTGCAGGATCACCTGGGCGAACTCCAGGACACGGTAGTCGCCATGACCGTGCTCCGGGATTTCCTTACCTGGGGCACGTGGCGCCACGAGGAGGATGCGCGAGTGCCGCCGGACCCCGTACTTGCCCCGGGCGTCGCCACGTATCTGGCGGTGCGGCAGCGTGAGCTTGCCGCGCTGCTGGAAACCTTCACGAAGCGCTGGCGCGAGATTCAAAGATCCGATTTCGTCGCCCGCATCGCCGCAGCCTTAGCCTTTGTCGAACGAGGAGAACCGGATGCCGCGGTCTAAGCGTCGGGCTACCACTCGCCACGCCGGTGCGAAGGAGAAAGGGCCATCGACTGCCCCGCTGCGGGCCCGCATTCCCGGCCCTCTGCCGGATCTCGATGACCCGAACCTCTACATCAACCGCGAGTTGAGCTGGCTCCAGTTCAACCACCGCGTGCTGGAGGAATCCCTTGACGCGCGTCACCCGCTGCTGGAGCGGGTGAAGTTCCTCGCGATCTTCGCCAACAATCTGGACGAGTTCTTCATGATCCGTGTGGCGGGTCTGCGATGGCAGCTTGCGGCGGGGACGCAGGAACGATCCTCGGACGGCATGACGCCGGAGCAGCAGCTCGCGGCCATCCGCCGGGAGGTGCTGCCGGAGGTCGCAACGGCCACTGAACACTGGCACGCCACGCTCCTGCCGCTGCTCAGGGAGACCGGCATCCGTATCCTCGACTACTCGGATCTGAAGCGCAATCAGCGGCGCCTGCTGCGGGAGTACTTCGAGCGGGAGCTGTTCCCCGCGCTGACGCCCCTGGCCTTCGACCCGGGCCACCCGTTCCCCCATATCTCCAACCTGAGCATGAACCTGGCCGTGGTCGTCCGTGATCCGCGGGAGGGGGAGCGGTTCGCCCGGATCAAGGTGCCCGACACGTTCCCCAGGCTCCTGCGTATTCCCAGCGAGGAGGCCTCCGCGGGATACGGCAGCCTGGGAGTGGCCCGGGCCGCCTCCAACCGTTTCGTCTGGACCGAGCAGGTGGTGGCGGCAAATCTCGACATGCTGTTCCCGGGGCTGGAGGTCGCGGCGGCCCACCCGTTTCGGGTCACCCGTGACGCCGACCTGGAAATCGAGGAGGACGAGGCGGCCGATCTGCTGGCGGCGGTGGAGCATGGCGTCGGGATGCGCCACTTCGGTTCGCCCGTCCGCCTGGAGGTGGACGGCGGGACCCCGGATCGCATCCGCGACATTCTTTCGTTGAACCTCGGCCTCGCGCCGTACCAGGTCTACGCGATGCCCGCCCCCATGGGTCTGGCGGACCTGATGCAGCTTGCGTCCATCGACCGGCCCGACCTGAAGGACGCGCCGTTCGTGGCTTCGACGCCGCCGGCGCTCCAGTCGGACCCGTTCGCCGCCATCCGGCATGGCCCGGTGTTCCTGTACCATCCGTACGACAGTTTTGCTCCGGTGGTCGATTTCCTCAATGTCGCCGCCCGCGATCCGTCGGTCATCGCGATCAAACAGGTACTCTACCGGGTTGGCAAGAACTCGCCGGTCGTCGCGGCATTGATGGAGGCCAGGGACCAGGGCAAGCAAGTGGCGGTTCTGGTGGAGCTGAAGGCGCGGTTCGACGAGGAGCACAACATCGAATGGGCCCGGGCCTTGGAGCATGCGGGCATCCACGTGGTCTACGGCCTGGTGGGGCTCAAGACCCACGCCAAGCTGTGCCTGGTGGTACGGCGGGAAGCAGACGGAATCGTGCGGTACGTGCACCTGGGCACTGGAAACTACAACGAGTCCACCGCCCGCGTCTACAGCGACATGGGGTACTTCACCAGCGACCCGGATGTGGGCGCTGACGCATCGGACCTGTTCAACGCCCTCACGGGCTATTCAAGGAACGATACCTACCGCACGTTGATCGTCGCGCCCGGCCGCATGCGCGACGAGATCATCACCAGGATCGACCGGGAGCGTGAACGGCATATGGCTTATGGCGATGGCCGCATCGCGTTCAAGCTGAACGGTTTGGTCGACAAGGAGTGCATTCAGGCCCTGTACCGTGCATCCCACGCGGGTGTGCCGATTGACCTGCAGGTCCGCAGCATCTGCTGCCTGCGGCCCGGCGTCCCCGGCGTCAGCGACACCATCCGGGTCACGTCGGTGGTGGGACGGTTCCTGGAGCATGCGAGGATCTTCTACTTCCATAACGGCGGCGACGAGGAGGTCCTGCTGGGCAGCGCCGACCTCATGCCTCGGAATCTCTATCGTCGTGTCGAAGTGGTGTTTCCGGTGCGAGACGCCCACCTGAAGACGCGGATACGCGAGATCCTGGAGGTGCATCTGGGGGATACCGCTCAGGCCCGGCGTCTCATGCCGGACGGCGCCTACGAACGATGCCAGCCCCCGTCCGGCGAGGCGCCGTCGGACTCGCAGGCGTGGATGGTCGCCCATCGCGGCTCCTGGCACCAGGGGACGGGATCTCCGTGAGGATCGCCATTCTGGGCGCTGTCAGGGCGAACCTTCCCGCGCTGGAGGCAGTGCTCGCAGACGCTTCCTCCCACAAGGTGGATGCCGTCTGGACCGTGGGCGATTTCGCAGGCTACGGGCCGTTTCCGGGGGAGGTCATTGACCTTCTGCGGGAGATGCGCGCGCTGTGCGTCTTAGGCAGCGATGAACTGCTGCTGCTCAAGCTGCATCAGATGCACGAGTCGGCCCACCGGACGATGCAGCAGGAATTCGCGCCGCTGCGGCATGCGCACGCCCACCTGAGCGAAGAGCACCATCGCTTCCTCCTCGAGGCACCCCGGCAGATCGAACTCGCCATTGCCGGCGTGCGCGTGCTGGTGGTCAACGGCTCCTCGACGGTGTGGCCTTCCCACAAGACGACACTGGAGCACCTGCGTATTCTCGCCGACGAATCACATGCCCAGGTCGTGGTGTATGGCCATGGCCATGAGGCCCGTACCCACCGCATCGGCGGCATCGCATTCGTCAACCCGGGCAGCGTAGGCCAGTCCCACGACGGCGACCCCCGGGCAACCTATGGGATTCTGACGGTCACCCCGCGCGTGGTGCGGACCAGATTCATCCGCGTCTGCTACCCGGTGGAAGCCGCTGTCGCCGCCATCGGTGAGCGGGGCCTGCCCCCCTCCTTCGCCACCGCATTGCTCCAGGGCGCTCTCCCGGACCTCCCCACTGCCGAGGCTCCCCCCCAGGTTCCCGAGGAGGAAAGCGACCCGCGTGTCCGGGCGGTGCTGGAACTGGCCCGCTCCTGCGAGTATGAAGCGGAACATACCCACCAGGTCACACGATTGGCCATCAAACTATTCGACGATCTTGCCGGCCTACACGGACTCGGCGTGGGTGATCGTTTCCTTCTTCGGTGCGCGGCCCTGCTTCATGACATCGGCTGGGTCGAGGGCCAGCAGGCGCATCACAAGGCAGCGCTTCGGATCATCCTCAATTCCCCGCTGCTTCCGTTTGGCGAACGTGAGCGCCTCATCATCGGCTCAGTGGCGAGGTATCACCGCAAGGCGCTGCCGGCAGCGACCCACGAGCACTACACCGTGCTGACCGAGGCGGACCGGCGCCTCGTGGGCATGATGGCGGGCATCCTCCGCGTCGCCGACGGGCTCGACCGTACCCACCGCAGTCTCGTGGATGACTTCACCTGCAGCGTCTCTCCGAAGAAGATCATCATCAAGTGTCTGGTGCACTGGCCGGCCGAGATGGAACGCCAGGCAGCCCTGGACAAGGGCCAGCTCCTGGAGTCGGCGTTGGGCAGGCACCTGGCTATCGAATGGCGTCTTGCGTGATCGCGGCGCCGGAAGACCGGAAACTCCGGCTGTTCCGGCGGTTACGCGTTCAAGAAAAGGGAGGAATTCCTTGCGAACATGTTGTGTGGTGGTCGTCCTCGTCGCTCTGGCCTTTGGCCTCGCGTGCAGCAAAGCTGCCCCCCGTAAGACCAGCCTTGCCACGGATGCCGAACGGTTCAGTTATGCGCTGGGCCTGGATATCGGCGCCAACCTCAAGAACATCGAGACCGAGGTCGATCTTCCGACCCTCATCCAGGGCATGCAGGACACTCTGGGCGGCCAAGCATCCCTCATGACGCAGGAGGCGGCGGGAGAAGTGCGCCAGCAGTTTGCCACAAAGTTCCGTGAGGCGCAGGCCGCCAAGGCGCGGGAAGCCGGCGAGCGAAACCGTGCCGAAGGCGCGGCGTTCCTGGAACAGAACAAGACCAAAGAGGGCGTCATCACCACGGCCAGCGGCTTGCAGTACGTGATAATGACCGAGGGGACCGGGCCGAAGCCTGCGGCGGCGAACCAGGTCAAGGTCCACTACCGTGGCACGCTCATCGACGGCACCGAGTTCGATAGCTCCTACAGCCGCGGGGAACCGGTGGTATTCGGCGTGGGCGGGGTCATCCCCGGCTGGGTGGAAGCGCTGCAACTCATGCCCGTGGGGAGCAAGTACAAGCTGTTCATCCCGCCCCAGCTTGCCTATGGCGAGCGGGGAGCCGGCGCCCAGATCGGGCCCAACAGCGTACTCATCTTCGAGGTGGAGCTACTGGGCATAGAGAACTAGTCCGCCGCGAGCGCGGAGGACGTCCCCCGCCGAGGCGCGGAGACGCAGAGGAAGGGAGAGCTGGGGTGGATTCCCCTTCGTGGCGGAAGGTAGTTCGCCACGAACCCGTCCCCTCTGCCCCTCTGCGTCTCTGCGGGAGTCAATGCCCTTCCGCATTCCACACTCGACATCACCCCTCCAGCACGGCCCGCACCTTCGCCGCCAGCGCCCCGACGGTGAATGGCTTGGGCATGAAGTGCACCCCCTCATCCAGCACCCCGTGATGCGCGATCACATCCGATGGGTAGCCTGATATGAAGAGGCACCGGATTCCAGGCCTGAGCGCCTCGATCCGACCCGCCAGCTCGCGCCCGTTCATTTCCGGCATGATCACGTCGGTGATCAGCAGGTGTATGTCGCCGGAATGGGTCTCGGCCCGGCGAATGGCACTGCCGGGCGTCCCGGCTGCCAACACCACATAGCCCAACGCCTCCAGCATGAGGGTGGCCATGTCCAGGATCACTCCGTCGTCTTCCACGAGCAGCACGGTCTCGGCGCCACCGGGACGCGCGTCCGGCTCGGAGGCCGGCTCGGGAGCTGGGCACTCATCGCCGCACCGCGGGAGGTAGACCATGAAAGCCGTGCCCGAGCCCGGCTCGCTGGTCACGTGCACGAACCCGGCGTTCTGCTTGACGATGCCGTAGACGGTGGACAATCCGAGGCCGGTCCCGCGGCCGGCGTCTTTGGTGGTGAAGAACGGTTCGAACAAGTGGTCCAATACCTCTTGGCCCATGCCGCATCCGGTGTCACGGATCGTCAGCATCACATAGGCGCCCGCCTCGACACCCGGAGGGCTGTCCTCGTGAGCAGGGCCGAAGCAGACGTTGCCGGTCTCCAGAGTGACCACGCCGACCCCGCCGATGGCATCCCGCGCGTTCACGCAGAGGTTGGCCAGGATCTGATCAAACTGGGTCGGATCAATCCTCACGTTCCAGAGCGCATCCCCGGGCATCCAGCGGAGCTCAACGTCTTCTCCAATGAGACGCCGCAGCATAGTCAGCATCCCATCCACCGTGTCATTCAGGTTCAGGACTCTGGGCGCTGCCGTCTGCCGCCGGGCAAACGCCAGCAGTTGTCGGGTGAGATCGGCCGACCGCGCTGCTGCCGTGCGGATATGGTCGAGGTCAGCATGAAGCGGATGGGCCGCGCCGATCTTTGAGAGGGCGAGGTCCGTGTGACCCAGCACAACCTGAAGCATGTTGTTGAAGTCGTGGGCCACACCACCGGCAAGCCGCCCTACAGACTCCATCTTCTGCGCCTGGATCAGTTGCTCCCTTAGCCTCTCCCGTTCCTCCTCCGCGCGCTTGCGCTCAGTGATGTCTTCGGTCAGGATCACCACCCGTTCCACGGCTCCATCCGCACTGCAGATCGCATAGAAGTGCTGGGCAATCCACTCAGCGGCACCCTGACGGAACTGGCCGATCCGGAGTTCGGGGATGCGCAGGTGGCCGCCCTGTTCGTAGACGCGCCGCACCTCCGCCTGGTAGGGGCGCAGGTAATCGTCGCGATGGTTGAACGCCAGGGACTGCCGCTCGCGGGATACGTCGTCGGACATCGCGGGTTCCGGTATCGCCCAGATCCGTTTCCAGGCGGCGTTGGCCGAGAGCAGCCGCCCCGTCCGGCTCCGCACGGAGATTCCAATGGGCGAGTTCTCGATCACTGCCTGGCTGAACGCCTCGCTGGTACGAAGCGCGGCCTCCGCCAGGTTGCGATCGGTGATGTCGGTGATCAGTCCGACCGAACCGGTGATGGCTCCATCCTGACCATAGACCGGCGCACCGCTGATGGACACCCAGAGGACGGTGCCGTCTGACCGCCGCATGGTCGTCTCGTACACGTCGGAGATGCCCGCACGGCGCAGGCGGTTCTTCTCTTTGATCAGCTCCCGGGCGGACTCGTCGACACAGAGTACCTCATTGCCGATCTTCCCCAGCAGGTCCTCCGGGTGCCACCCCAACATCCGGCACAACCGCTCGTTCACGAACAGGAGCCGGTCGTCATTGTCGACCTGCATCACCCCTTCACCCATGTGCTCCAGCAGGGATCGATGGCGGGCCTCGCTGGCGCGAAGAGACTCCTCGACCCTGCGCCGTTCGGTGATGTCCTGGCCGGAGCTGAGTGTGCCGGCGATGCGCCCGTCGTCATCTTTCAGAATGGCGTTATGCCATGCGACGAGCCGCTCCTGCCCGTCTTTCCCCACCACGTGATTCTCGTAGTACTCAACGGGATCGATCCGGCCTGCCATGATCTCGGCGAATACCGCCCGGACCGGCTCCCTGGAGCCTTCAGGTATGCACGCGTCGAACCAGTCTCGCCCCGTCAGTTCGTCCGCCGTGTAGCCCAGGACTTCCCTTCCTTTGCGGTTAATGAGCGTGACCCGTCCGCCCCGATCCAACGCGACCATGATGACTTCCGCGACGTCGAGGTATGCATCCGCGGGACCGCGGCCGGCGCACGGGGTGCGGGGCGCCTCAGTATCGGGGACCTGCGCGTCATCCATCGAGTCCTCCACGTTCAGGGCAGCCGACTCCGCTCACGGACCTCTGCTTCCGAACAGCAGGAGTCGCACGGTTGGAGAAAGGTAGGTGGGCACCGGTCTCCATACAAGGAGGGGAACGCCGATTCCGGGGAAGTGGGGAGTCTAAGAGTGCAGAGCAAGAGATGCCCGAAGATCCAAGTCAAGTGCGGCAACATGAATGGCAACAGCGGTGGAGTCAGGCTCTGCGGGTCTCATCCCCTCTCCCCTGGGCTCACCGCAAGGAGGTGACTGCCACCCCAAAACTGTCAAATCGTGACCGGCGTTTCTGTCCAAAACGAAACCGGTGTTGACAGCAATGCCAGACCCCGCGATGCGCTCAAGACTCTGGCAAAAGGACAAAGAATCATGTAATATGATTATCACATCGCGATGAAAGGAGAACCGAATGCCTGAGATGCTTGCGGTGACCGAGGTCGTTCGCCACTTCGCAGACTACCTGAATCGAGTCGCGTATCGCCGCGAGTCGTTCGTGCTCGTTCGTGGAAAGAGGCCTATCGCGGAACTCCGCCCCGTTCCGCTCGGCAGGAAACTGACCGACCTGCCCGGCCTATTCGCCTCGGTCCCTCGCCTGACTCCTCACGAGGCAGATGAGTTTGCCGCCGATTTGGTGAAGGCGCGGATTGAGCTCTCCCACGTGGAGGTCAGTAATCCGTGGCGGTCCTGATTGACGCCAGCGTACTCATCGAGGCTGAGCGCGGCAGGCTCCGCATCGAGCGCCACGCGGCGCGGCAACCGGACGCTGAGTGCTTCCTTTCCGTCATCACGGCCAGCGAGTTGCTGCACGGGGTGTACAGAGCCACTGACCCGCGCCAGCGCGCCAGGCGTTCCGCCTTTGTTGAAGGTGTTTTGGAGCGATTTCCCTTGCTGCAGGTCGATCTGGCCACGGCGCGCGCCCACGCACAGGTGTGGGCGACCCTCGCAGCCGGCGGCACACTCGTTGGCGCACATGACATGTGGCTTGCGGCCACCTGCATCGCACATGGGCTGACCATGGTTACCGCGAATGTCCGCGAGTTTGAACGAGTCCCCGGGTTGCGGGTCGAGACGTGGAGCGACGCCGAGGAGAACCTGGAGTCAGGGGCAATGCCCAGCTGACGCGTGGCTCGCTGCGGCAGCTCTCGGCTCTGAGCTGTCCGTTTCGGATCTCGTGCTTCGGGCGCCGGATGTCCCGGGCGGCGGCCGGGATGCCGACTTGCAGCCGCAAGGGCTCAAGATGCCCACTATTCTAAGATTAGAATAGTGGGCCGCACTGGACTGGTACGTTCAGTACCGTACACCTTACCAACGTGCCGCGCGTCGGCATACGTGGTACAATGCGCCGGGGTAGTGGATGCGTGGTGTGCGTGCCATGCCCGCAACCTACTCCTAAATCCCCCAAAGCAATACTTGACCCTGCTCCCGCTCCCGAAGGTGACGGACAGCGCCTCCCGCAGCGCCGAGAGCACCTCCCAGGGGAGCGCGGTCAGCGGCACCAGCAGGACGGACGGCATCGCTACTGGCCGCTCAGCAGATGCCGGTTGCCGATTCTGACGCGGGTGAGCCCGGCTGCCCTTGCCGCCTCTTCGGCCTCCCGGGCGTGAGCTGCCGATGTCCGGGGCAGGTCGCCCGTGAGGTACTGAGGAGCGAACGCCAGCAGCGTGTAGGGAATGCGCGGATCCACCGACCCGATGAACGCCGCGATCCGCCCCACCTCATCCGGCGTCACATAGCCCGGCACCAGCAGCGTGCTGGCGACGAGCAGCGGCGGATCCTCCCGTCTGCGGGATTTGACACCGGCGCGGGCGAAGTTCTCCCGCGTGCGTTGATTGGACATGCCCGTCATGGCGACGTGAAGCCTGTCGTCCGCGGCCTTGAGATCGAACTTGACGCATCCTCGCGTCGCCAGGGAGAGATCGACCGCCCGGTCCAGAAGGCGGGGATGCATGGTGCCATTGGTCTCCCAGCATACCCGAAGGCCGCGTGAGGCGAACCGCACCGATGCAGCCAGGGCATGCCCCATCTGAGAGGCCGGATCGCCGCCGAAGAAGCACACGCAGAAGGTCTGGGGCGTCGCGGCGTGTACCAGCGCGGGCACTGAGACCCCGGCGGCGTCATGGGGTGAGACGCCCCGGAAATGCCAGTTCTGGCAGAAGACGCAGTCCATGGTGCAACTGGCGTAGAACACCGCCAGGCTGGTCAGCCCTCGGTGGCGGCTGCCTTCGCACACCCAGTCGGCCACGCAGTTCGTGGGAAGCGGATCGCGATACCAGCGGAGAAGACCGCGAGAGGGGGTGCCGGCACAGTGGACGAGGCGGCCGCCCTTCACCGCCCGCAGGCCGCAGAAGCCACGCTCTCCCTCGGGGATGACGCATTCATTGGCGCACTGCACGCAGCGGACGCCACCGGGAGCGCGCGGAGGGAACACGGGGAGGCCGAACCGGGCGCGTGCCGCGTAACGAGCGGCCTCACCCTTGCCGGCCGGCCCCTGGCCTGACGTGAGACATGCGCGGCATACACCGAAGACTTCCGCCGCGGAGGACGGCGCGTTGCATCTCGTGCAGGTGGATAGTGCGCGCGGATGACTCACGGGGCGCCCGCCCCCGGGCTACACGTGCCCGATGACGTTCTCCAGCTTGATCCCGATCTGCTTCGCAACGTCCTCCAGCGCCGGGTTGCCGACGGCGCCGACGGTGGCGCGCGGATCGATGGCCGCGACCTCGGTCACGTGCTCGGCGAGTTCCTGGACGATGACGTTGCACGGGAGCATCAGGCCGACCTTGTCGTCGATCTCGAGGGCCTTGTGGGCAAGGCCGGGATTGCACACGCCGAGGATGAGATAGCGCTGGAAGGCGATATCGAGCTTCTCCTTCATTGTCTTGGCGACATCGATCTCGGTGATGATCCCGAATCCTTCTTTCTTCAGTTCCCCGACCACCTTCTCGAGGGCGCGATCGAAGGGCATGGAAATGGTCTTGGCAAGATAGAAGCTCATGAATCCTCCATGTGGTGATGCCGGCGCCTCAGGGCGGTGCGGCGGTTGAAATGGCGGCCTGTATTGCCAGGATCCCGCCGTTCTGCCGAGGTGTCGCGGCCGGTCAAGGGCGGCCGGAGCACAGACAACAACGAGGCAGCGGGGAATGCAAGGCCTCTCGGCCCGACCCGAAGGACCGGCGACTGGCGAACGGCGCGAATCCCTCTCCGCGGCGGGCACGATGAAACGTGTCCCTCCAACAATCGATCATGCCGCGCGAGGGAGGGTCATCCAGCAGTTGTCGGATCCTCGATGCTCTGTCATGACCGGAATCCCCCACGCAGCGGACACGATGAGATGTGGCGTCCGTTGATCGCGGGACCGCGAGTGGCGAATGGGGCCTGGAGAAAAAGGAAACGGCCGGCTCCGTGCAAGGGGGCGTACACGTAGGTGAGTCGGCCGTAGATGGTATGAATCCCGTGTCCCCGCTCGCGGGGACACGGGATTGTCATCTGGTGGCGGGGGCAGGATTTGAACCTACGACCTTTGGGTTATGAGCCCAACGAGCTACCAGCTGCTCCACCCCGCGAACAGCCAATCATCTTATCGACCTGTCGCCCTCCTGTCAAGCGACCATCCGTCCTTGTCCATCGGGACCAGACGATAGCTCACTTCTCCCGGCCGCACCATGCCCAACCGCTCGCGCCCTATTCGCTCAATTTCGATGCCGCCCTCGCGAAGCCCGCCCGCCACGGTGCGCAATTCCTCGCCCTGCTTCCGCAGCAGCTCGATCTCCTGATCAAGCGCGGCCAGCTCCCGCTTCATGGCCCGTTCCCGCAGATACCCGGTGTCCCCGAACAGGAAGGTATACACGACGAGCCCCGCCACAGCGGCGGCGACGGGAAGCCACAGGAAACGCCTGGTCGGGAGAACCCGCCGCGGGCGCGTGGTTCCGCGCGACCTTATCCTTGTTTGACCGAACGACTGAGCCCGTCCCATCCGGCGAACCGGCCTCCCTCCTGGAGTTCTTCTTCGATGCGCAGGAGCTGATTGTACTTGGCGATCCGCTCCGAACGGCACAGGGATCCTGTCTTGATCTGCCCGGTACCCAGCGCGACGGATAGATCGGCGATGAACGTGTCTTCGGTCTCCCCACTCCGGTGGGACACCACCGAGGAATACCCCGCTCTCCGCGCCATCTCAACCGTCTCGATAGTCTCGGTGACCGTGCCGATCTGGTTGAGCTTGATGAGGATCGAGTTGGCGATGCCCCGCTCGATGCCGTGCGCCAGGCGCTGGGTATTGGTCACGAAGATGTCGTCACCCACCAGTTGGATCCGCGAACCCAGCTCCCTGGTGAGCACGTCCCAGCCGTCCCAGTCATCCTCGGCCAGGCCGTCCTCCAGCGAGACGATGGGATAGCGGCCAACCAGATTCTTGTAGAACGCGGCCATCTCCTCCGAGGAAAGCTGGCGCCCGCCTTCTCCCCGAAGCACATACTTGCCGTCCTCGAAGAAACTCGATGCCGCGCTGTCCAGCGCCAGCGCGATGTCCCGCCCCGGCTCGTAGCCCGCCTTCTCGATGGCGGCCATGATGACCTGAATCGCCTCTTCGTTGGATCCCAGATTGGGCGCGAACCCACCTTCGTCGCCCACCGCAGTGGCGAGGCCCTTCGCTTTGAGGATGGACTTCAGGTTGTGAAACACTTCGGCGCCCATCCGCAGCGCCTCGGCGAACGACGACGCCCCCACCGGCATGATCATGAATTCCTGGATGTCGACGTTGTTGTCTGCGTGGGCGCCGCCGTTCAGGATGTTCATCATGGGCACCGGCAGGATGCGGGCGCCGACGCCGCCAAGGTACCGGTAGAGCGGAATCTCGAGCGCCGCAGAGGCGGCCCGCGCCACCGCCATGCTTACGCCGAGAATGGCGTTGGCGCCCAGTTTGCCCTTGTTCGGCGTGCCATCAAGGTCGATCATGATGCGATCGATGGTCGGCTGGTCCAGCGCGTCCTCGCCGACGACCGATTCGGCCAGATCCTCGTTGATGTTGGCCACCGCCTGGAGCACGCCTTTGCCCATGAACCGTCCCGAATCGCCGTCACGGAGTTCGATGGCTTCATGCTCGCCGGTGGATGCGCCCGACGGCACCGCCGCCCGGCCCCACGCGCCGCTCTCAAGCACCACCTCCACCTCGACGGTGGGGTTGCCCCGGGAATCCAGTATCTCCCGCGCGTAAACCTCATCAATCGTCGTCATGCCTGGTCTCCTTCTTCCTCGCCTGCGTTACCGACGGCGTCGTCTCCCTCCTCGACCTCCTCCGCGGTGCCGACGACCCGCTCGACATCAATGAGCTGGTCGCCCGGATCGAGGTTGATGAACCGCACTCCCTGGGTGTTGCGCCCGATGATGCGCACGCCGCTGACTGGAAGGCGGATTATCACGCCATTGCGGGTAATCAACATCAGCTCCTCGTCGTCGACCACTTCCTTGATGCCCACCACGCTGCCGTTCCGCCCGGCGGTCTTGAGGGTCACCACTCCCTGGCCGCCCCGGTGGGTGACCCGGTAGTCAGACAGACGCGTGCGCTTGCCGTAGCCGTTCTCGCTCACCACCAGGAGGTTCGCATCCCGGCGGACGATCACCATGCCGACCACGCAGTCGCCCGACTGGCGCATGCGAATGCCGATCACTCCCTGTGCGCCACGGCCCGTGTCGCGCACCTCGATCTCGGGGAATCGAATGGCGAGCCCTGACGACGTGGCGAGGATCACGTCCTGCTGTCCATCGGTGAGTTCGGCGTCGATCAACTCGTCGCCGTCCCGCACGCTGATGGCGAGGATCCCGTTCTTCCGGGGATTGGAGAAGGCCATCAGTTCGGTCTTCTTCACGAAGCCCTGGCGGGTCGCCATCACGATGGACGTGCCCGGCATGAACTGCGCCACCGGCACGGTTGCCTTGATCTTCTCGCCCGGCTCGATGGCAATCAGGTTGACGATGGCCTTGCCTTTGGAGATCCTCCCGGCCTGGGGAATCTGATGCACCTTGAGCCAGTAGCACTTTCCCTTGTCGCTGAAGAACAGGATGTAGCTGTGGGTGCGGGCCACGAACAGGCTGCGCACGAAGTCCTCATCCTTCGTCCCCATGCCGGCCACCCCTTTCCCGCCGCGGTGCTGGCGCCGGTAGGTCTGCACGGGGAGCCTCTTGATGTACCCCTCGTGAGTGACGGTGATCACCATGTCTTCGTCGGCGATGAGATCCTCGATCTGAAACTCCCCGCTGTCATCGACGATCTCGGTGCGCCGCTCGTCGCCGTACTTCTCACTCGTTTCAAGCAACTCCGCCCGTACTACCGCCATCACCGCTTCCCGGGAGGCCAGGATTCGCTCGAACTCCCGGATGCGGCTTGCCAGCTCCGCAAGCTCGTCGTCGATCTTCTGGCGCTCGAGCCCCGTGAGCCGCTGCAGACGCATGTCCAGGATCGCCTGCGCCTGCTTCTCCGAAAGGGCGAAGGCGGCCATGAGCGCTCCTTTGGCTTCCGCAACGTCTCCACTGGCGCGGATCAGCGCGATGACACGGTCAAGATGATCGAGCGCGATCCGAAGCCCCAGCAGGATGTGCTCCCGCTCCTTCGCCTTGGCCAACTCGTACGTCGTGCGCCGCACCACCACGTCGTGCCGGTAGCGCAGATGGTGCTCCAGCATGGCGCGCAGGGTCATGACCTTGGGCCGCCCATCGACCAGCGCCAACAGAATGGCCCCGAAGGTGTCCTGCATCTGGGTGTGTTTGTAGAGCTGGTTGAGCACTACTTGGGGCATCGCGTCTTTCTTGAGCTCGATCACGATCCGCATGCCGTCGCGATCACTCTCGTCCCGCAGGTCGGCGATGCCTTCCACGCGCTTCTCCCGCACCAGCTCGGCGATCCGCTCCAGGATTCCGTTCTTGTTCACCTGGTACGGGATCTCCGTCACGATGATGGCGTCGCGGGCCCCCTTGCGCGTCTCGACCACCGCCCGCGCACGCACGATGATCTTTCCCTGGCCCGTGAGGTAGGCGTCACGGATGCCCGCCCGGCCGTACACGATGCCGCCGGTGGGAAAGTCAGGCCCGGGGATGAGCCGCAGGATCGACTCATCGTCCACATCGGGTCGGTCGATCAGCGTGACCAAGGCGCTGACCACCTCGCGGAGATTGTTGGGTGGAAGGTTCGTGGCCATGCCGACCGCGATGCCGCCCGTGCCGTTGCACAGGAGATTGGGAAACGCGCCCGGCAGCACCTTCGGCTCTTCCCGGGTGTTGTCGTAGTTCGCCGTGAAGTCCACGGTTTCCTTTTCGATGTCCCGCAGCAGCTCCATCGCGATGGGGCTCAGACGCGCCTCGGTGTACCGCATGGCCGCCGGCGCGTCGCCGTCGATGGACCCGAAGTTCCCCTGACCCTCCACCAGCGGATACCGCATGGCCCACTCCTGCGCCATGCGCACCAGCGTCGGGTAGATCACCTGCTCGCCATGCGGGTGGTAGTTACCCGACGTATCACCCGCGATCTTGGCGCACTTCCTGTGGGCCTTGCCCGGAGACAATCCAAGGTCGTGCATGGCCACCAGAATTCGCCGCTGTGACGGTTTCAGTCCGTCCCGCGCGTCCGGCAACGCCCGCTGCACGATCACGCTCATGGAGTAATCGAGGTACGAGCTCTTCATCTCGTCTTCGAGGTAGATCGGCAGTACCCGCTCTCGTGACTTATCCATCCCTCATCCTTTCAGGGCGCGACCCGCGCTACACGTCGAGGTTGCGGACCCGCGCCGCGTTCTGCTCGATGAACGCCCGCCGGGGCGGCACCTGTTCCCCCATCAGCACCGTGAAGATATGATCGGCCTCCACGGCGTCTTCCATGGTGACCCGCAGCATCGTCCGCCGCTCGGGGTCCATGGTCGTGCGCCACAACTGCTCGGGGTTCATCTCGCCGAGACCCTTGTACCGCTGGACGGACGAGCCGTGCCGCCCCACGCGTTCCAGCAACCGGTCCCGCTCCGCTTCGTCGTATGCGTAGTACTCTTCCTTGCCCTTCTTCACCCGGTAGAGCGGCGGTTGCGCGATGAAAACATGCCCCCGTTCCATCAGCTCCCGCATGTATCGGTAGAAGAAAGTCAGCAGCAAAGTGCGAATGTGGGCCCCGTCAACGTCGGCATCGGTCATGATGATGATCTTGTGGTAGCGCACCTTGTCCGGTTTGAACTCCTCCGAGCCGATGCCCGTGCCGAGCGCGGTGATGATGGTCCGGATCTCCTCGTTGCCGAGAATCTTGTCCAGCCGTGCCTTTTCCACGTTGAGGATCTTGCCCTTAAGCGGGAGAATGGCCTGGAAGCGGCGGTCCCGCCCCTGTTTGGCCGACCCGCCGGCCGAGTCGCCTTCAACGATGTACAGCTCGCACTGCTCGGGGTCGCTGAGGGCGCAGTCCG
>JALOPK010000190.1 GCA_025453925.1 Candidatus Eiseniibacteriota bacterium
CGTTCTTCCGGGAGAAAACCAGTGTTCGTGACGTTCTCCGCCGGCCTCGCCAGGTCGATCTCCTTGTGTGCGGTGTTGAAATCACCGCAGACCACGAGACGCCTCCCCCCCTCCCGAAGCTGCTGCGCCCTGCTGAGGAACGCCTCGCAGAACGCGAGCTTGAAGGGCACGCGGCGGTTCTCGTCACCGCCATTGGGGAAGTAGTGGTTCAGGAGCACGAACTCCCCGAAGTCGATGATGAGGGTTCTGCCCTCTCGATCGAACTCCGGGACTCCAAGTCCTTCCGCCACGGACAGCGGCTTCCGACGCGAGAACACCGCGACGCCGCTGTAGCCCTTGCGTTCGGCGGACGACCAGAATGCATAGTAGCCGGGCGGGTGTGTCAGGACCGCCTCGAGCTGGGAGGGGTGAGCCTTCGTCTCCTGGAGACAAATCACATCGGCGTGTTCCCGGGTCATCCAATCCAGGAACCCCTTCCCTTGAATCGCACGGATTCCGTTCACATTCCAGCAGAGCAGCTTCATGGTTGAGATCCCTCATGATGCCCCGGCTGAGGCGGGGCTATCCGAATCCGAATCCGATGGTCGCGGTCGCGCGCACGCGGCTTCACCGCGCATTCCAGAAGCGGATGGCATCCGGTGCGCACTGGGTGAGCTGGCGCGCCGTCTCTGCGGTCACGACCACGGTCTCCTCCGAAGATGCGCCGCACGACTCCACGATGGCGAGAGCACCGTTGGAGAGCCCGCGGACGGTGTCCTCCCCGAGTTCCAGGAACGGGATGCGCCCCACCCGGTCAACATAGTGGAAGCGCTTGTTCCCCGGGGTCGTTGCCACCAGCCCTCGCCTGATCAGATCGCGGGGCTCCGCGCCCCCGGGCGACATCGATGGCGGGGGCACCGGCGCGGTGTTCTCCTCAGGGGTGGACGGCTGCGGCGCCTGCCGTTCCTCGACCCGCCGCGCTCGATGGATGTCACGGGCGGCTCGCTCGGTGATGAGCCCCGCCTTCAGCAGTTCGTTCCGAATGTCTCCCATCGTCTCACTCCTCTGCGTGCCGGCCGGTCAGACGCCCGTGGTGATCGCCCAGCGGTTGAAATAGCCAAGTTCCACGTCCGGCAGTTCGGCGCGGAGCGCGTCGACGACCTGCTCCATGCCGAATCCGCGCGGCCATTGCTCCGCGCCGAGAGCGGTGAGGTAGAACCAGGGATCGATGTTGAGGTTCTTGAGGTGAATGAAACGGACCTTGGCGGTGCGTGCCAGTCTCACGAGCGCGCGGATCTCCTCCGGCTGGTCGGTGACACCCGGGCACACCAGGTAGTTCAGCATGGTAAAGGCCCCCGCCTCCGCGGCCGCCTCGATGGCCTCCGTCACATCCGCAAGGGAGAAGCCGATGGGCTTGTGGTAGGCCGCGAACACATCCCGCCGCGCCGACGCGAGGCTCACTCGGACGGAATCGAGCCCGGCCTGGACGAGCCTCTTCAACAACGCTGCGCTGTAGCCGTTGGTGTTCAGGTTGATCACGCCCCGGGAGGTCACGGCCCGGATCCGCCTGATGCTTTCTTCGATGAGATCGACCTCAGTGAGCGGTTCACCCTCGCAGCCCTGGCCGAAGCTCACAATGGGCTCTTCGGCACGGGAGAGATGAAAGAGCGCAACGTCGGCCACCTCGCCCGGGGTCGGCGTGAAGGCGATGCGTTCGTGGGATGCTGCGCAGCCGTCGGGGGGCTGCAGCGAGAGACATCCCAGACAGCGGGCATTGCAGGCCCTGCTGACCGGGAGCGGCGCTTCCCAGCGGCCCAGGAAGAGATTCTTCGCCGCGAAGCAATGGTACTCGGTGGCACACCGGATGAGGTGTTCCAGCAACCGGTTGCCCGGCAACGCCTGCCTCAGCGGCGCGACCGCCGGGATAAGATCGCGATCGTCGTAGTTCTCCGGGCTCCAGCGCGGCGTCGCGTCCAGCGTGACATACGGGGCCACAATGGTCCCACGGGCCCATCCCGCAGCGGAGTACGACCACAGAGGGAGAGGCCTCCTCGGGTAGTCCGGGCGCGCAGAGGGCAGCAGCAGCCTGAGGTGCCCGGGAGGAAGAAAGGCGGAGACCGCGAACACGGGACGGCCTCGGTAGCGCTCGACAAAGACGATACGGCCCGTGGAAGGATCCTGGCCCGCGGGCGTACACCCGGGAAGGAAGAACAGCTTGGTGTACGGCGGGACCTCGTGGACGGTCTCGGGCACGGAGGCCACGGGGTGGATGCCGCTTGCCCCGACCATCAGCAGCCGTGGGTGCTCGAAGATGGCGCCGCTGTCGTCTGCCATCAGCATGAAGGGAAGTGGCATCGATGACTCCGGTGAGATGGTGCGTCGGAAGGCGAGCGATTCACGCAGAGGGTATGTCGTCGTGCGGGAACCCGTCAACCCTCCCGTGAAGCCAACCCGACTCACGGTGGCTTGCCCCGACTCACTCCTCTCTCGGGCCCATGGATGCGATCGATGTCCGTGCAGGACGGGCGTGCGGCGGCTGAGGAGGTACCGGAGAGCTCTCGAGACGGGGTCAACGGTAGCCGGCGAACCGGGAACTGACACCGAACCGCCACGCGGACCGCCCGAGTATCTAGGATCTTCGGCATCCTGGATTTCCCTGCGCGGCACGCGGCGCAACGAAGTCGCTCGGGCGTGGCGTTCGCAGACACTAGGCGTGACGACGCGCCCGCATCCTCTCTGGCATCCGGTATCTGGGGAGGTTGTGCCGGCCGCCGGTCGGCGACGCGATTCCGCAGGCATCGAGGAGGTGAAGCTGATATAGGACCTGTCCAATATAGGACAGATCCTATATGCTCTGCATCCCGTGAGCCGGCAGCCCATGATCAGGGGCCGGGATGTCCTCTCGCTGCTCCATCCGTGAGGTTCCACCGCTGTCTCAACACAGCCGTTCGACCCGTGGGAGTTCCTCCCGGAGCCGCGCGGACTGATGATCCGCCGCTGATCGCCGGCAGCAATCTGAAGGCACTCGCCCCCGTTCCAGACTCCCCGGCGCCGAGGTGACACGTACCGCGCCCCGTGGTGTTGTTTGGGGGGAATCCGGCCGCGCCCCGTGGTAGTGGTTGCCGCCGGCCCGGTGTATCCAACGCACGCGCGGCGCGGCGTCGGCTCTCTCCTGTAGGCCCTTGCCGATACGGTGAACAACGCGGCCGGCGCATTCGGGGGCCTGCTGAGAACACCGCGCCCCTCTGGAGGGTATGAAATCGCATACCGTTGCCTCTACGAGGCATGGGAAGGAGTCATCCGATGATCATGATGAGAGCTCACTGTGCCCTCGCCCTCGCGCTGCTTGCGGCCATGGCGGGCGGCGCCTCTTCGCTCCCTATTCGAGGCTTCGCCGTCGACGCCACCAGCGCGGAGCCTCTCCCCGTCGCCAATGTGTGGCTCGAAGGCACGGGCCGCGGCACGGCGGCCAATCTCGATGGCTACTTCGTGATCAATGATCTGGAGCCAGGCCGTTACGCCATCCAGGTGTCGTACGTGGGGTACCATACCGCCCGCCGGGAGGTGGAGGTCACGAGAACCCTCATGGAGCCCATCAAGATCGAACTCCTTCCTGAGGCGGTGCAGCTCGATGTGGTGGAAATCGTCGCGAACGAGGAAACCGCCACCGAGGAGCGGCTCAGTCCCCGGGTCTCGACCGTTCCGGTCGACGGCCTGACCATTCGGAGCATGCCCTCTCTCATGGGGGAGATGGACATCCTCCGCGCGGTGCAGACGATTCCCGGCGTCAAAGCATCATCCGACTTGAGCAGCGCCCCCTACATCCGCGGAGGGAGCCCGGATCAGACGCTTATCCTGATGGACCGAAACGTCGTGTACAACCCCTCCCACCTCTTCGGGCTGTTTAGCACGTTCAACGCCGACGCGGTCAAGCGCCTCGATCTGATGAAGGGTGGCTTCCCCGCCGAATACGGCGGCCGGAGCGGCAGTGTCCTCGACGTGATCACCAATGAAGGCAATCGCCGCGAGACCAAGGGCCTGCTGTCCCTCGGCATCATCTCCGCGCGCGGGGCGCTGGAGGGGCCGCTTCCGGATGGCCGCGGTTCCTTTGCCCTCTCGGCCCGGCGCACCTACTTCGAGCCGATTCTCGAAGCCCTGCGCGACGTCTACGACACCGACATTCCCGACTACTACTTCTACGATGCCAATGGCAAGGTGAACCTCGATCTCTCCCAGAAGACCACGATCACTACCGCCGGCTACCTCGGTAATGACGTCATGACCGCCGAGTTCGGCGATACCGATGAGCGGATCGGCATCCGGATGGCGTGGGGCAATCGCTCCATCACCGGCAGGCTCCGTCACGTGCTGTCACAGAATCTCTTCCTCTCGATCGGCGGCGCCGTGAGCCGGTACCGCTCCAACTGGTCGTTCGACACCGACGACGTGCTCCTGGAGGAAGCGGCCAACACCCTTCACGACCAGTCCCTTCAGGCGGATCTGGAGATCCTTGGCCATGACCGGCACAGGGTCAAGGCCGGCATCTGTTTCAACAACTACGACATCGACTTCTTCGACAGGTCCGAAGATGTGACCTGGGTATCCGTCGATACCTCCACGATCAATCTCTCGGCCTATCTCCAGGACACCTGGCGCCTGGGACCTCTGGTTGAGATACAGCCCGGCATCCGCGCCTACTACCATCAGGCCGGGAAGCACTACCGCGTCGATCCGCGTCTCTCCCTCGTGTATCATCATGGCCCGGAGATGCGATTCAAGCTCTCCGTGGGCCGCTACACCCAGTGGATCAACGTCATCACATTCGGCGAGGGGTTCAGCAACTTCGACATCTGGATCCCCGTGGATGCATCCGTCAAGCCAACGTACACAAACCAGACGGTCCTCGGCTTCGAGTATGATCCCCGGGAGGATCTCCAGTTCACCACCGAGGCCTACTACACGGACATGAGGAACCTGACCACCTTCGACCTGCTCTCGGACCAGGGCGACGTCGCGACTGACGCGTTCGTCACGGGCCGGGGCTTCGCATATGGCCTGGAGTGGATGGTGCGGCGCAACATGGGTCGAACCACGGGCTGGATCGGCTACTCCCTCTCGTGGACACGGCGGCAGTTCCCCGGCACCTATGTCAACAACGGCCAGTGGTTCTACCCACGGTGGGACCGGCGGCACGACTTCATCGTGGTCGCCAACCGAGCCCTGAGTCATCGTTGGGATCTCTCGGGCTCGTGGAGGTACAATACCGGGCAGGGCTTCACACAGGGGTTGGGCCTCTACACGCTCCGGGAGCCGGGCGTGCCGCCGGATTGGATGTTCGGCGACGGACGCGTCGTCCTGCCGGGATCCATGAACAACTACCGGTTTCCGGCGGACCATCGCCTGGATGTCACGGCGACCTACAACCACACGTTCTTCGGGCTCCCCGCCAAACTGAATCTCAGCGTGTACAATGTCTACAGCCGGAGGAGCTACTGGATTCGGTACTTCGACACCCAGGAGAACCCGGTCGAGGTCAGCGATCTCAAGCTGCTGCCGATCGTTCCCCTGATCTCCTACGAAGTGAGGTTCTAAAGATGTCAAGGGCCGCCCTCATGCTGCGTGCTGCCCTCGTGGCTGCCTCAGCCGCTGCGATCTCGCTCCTTTCCGGCTGCGAATCCGCCCCCACGGAAGCGCGGGACTACGATCCTGAGCCGGTGCTCACCGCGTACCTCATGCGCGGAGAACCGGTACGCGAGGTCTATCTGCAACGGGTCGCTCCGCTGCAGGGTTTCTACCTTCCCGGGGACCACGGCATCACCGGGGCTGACGTTCTGGTACGGAGCATCGGCGGGGCTGACTCGCTTACCTTCCATGACGATCCCGAGGAGCGGGGACACTACCTGCCGGATGACACAACCTGGGTGCCGCGTGGCGCCATTCGATATCGGATCGAAGCCCGCTTCGATGATGACCTGCTATGGGCCGAGACGGTGGTGCCCGGTGCATTCGATCTCGAGGTGCTGCCCACACCGGTGGCCGGCGACACGCTGACCCGGGATGATGCCAACATCCTGTTGCAGTGGAGCACCTCTGACAGTGCGGGAGGATACACTTTCTCCATCATGTCCCTCGCGGATGAGGACTCGTTGATTCACCTCGATCCCGACTACGAGCCCGATCCCGAGGACGCCGGGGAGGATTCCCTGGCCCGGAGCGCCGGGTGGATGATGCGCGAGGATCAGCGCACGCTCACGATTCCGTGGATCATCTTCAACTGGGCGGGCCCCTATCGGGTTTCGGTCATGGCAGTCACCAGCGAGTACTACGAGTATGCCTTCGCGTGGATGCGCATCGCCAGCGGAGCGGAGATGACTCCGCCGACCAACATCCACGGCGGCCTTGGCATTTTCGCGGGGCTCTCCCGCCACCAGTTCGAGTTCTATATGAAGCCGGTGGCGGGCTAGCCA
>JALOPK010000015.1 GCA_025453925.1 Candidatus Eiseniibacteriota bacterium
CCCCGAAGCTCAGATCCTCGTCGTCATAGCGGATCTTGTAGCCCGAGCGGAGCGCCACCATCTCGGAAAACCAGTACTCCATGCCAACGGTGTAGCGCTCCTGGTTGTCGCTGGGATGACTGCCGGCGAAGGCGACGGTGAGCCGGTGGGGGCCGAACTGCACGGGGTCCATCGCGAACCCGAGGTTGAAGTTGATCGGGAGGGGGAATCGCTCGCTGATGAACGTGAGGTCAGGTCCGAAGTTGGTGACGGACATGCCGATCCGCAGCGACCGGAATCCCGTGTCATAGTGCGTGCCGACATCGGCCGACCACCCCGCCGCGTCGACATCATGGGCATAGAGGTGTATGTACTTGGCCGTGACCCCGAAACTGAACTTGTCGGTGAGGAACCGGGAATACGTCAGTCCAACCGCCATATCACGGGCGGTGAACATCTGACCTGTTCCGTTGGGATAGAACGGAGTAGTCACCTCCATGTCATCCATGTGCAGCAGAATCGCTGACACCCCGATGACGCCCGCGCCACCCGGTGCCGGGGTGGCGAAGGCGAGGAACTCACACTGAATGTCGGCAGGCCACTCGGTGTGCGACAGCAGCAACTGACGCTGATCGAGCAGGCTCAGCGCACCCGGGTTGTAGTACGTGGCCGACACGTCATCGGTCACGGCCAGGAACGCCTCGCCCATCCCCACCGCGCGGGGGGATACGCCGATCTGAAGGAAATTGGCGCCGGCCGTTCCGACCTTGACCTGCGCCTGCACCATGCCCGGAACTGCGAAGAGTACGGCGACAAGAGCAATCGTCTTCCTCATGGTAACCCTCCCCGGCGTCTACTTCAGCACCACGAACTTGCCCACCTCGACGTTGCCGCTCTTCGGCCCTGAGGTGTATTCGACGCTGAAGAGGTAGACATCGCTGACAATGGACTGGTTGTTGCGGCTGATGAGATCCCACGCCTCCCGAGGGCTGTTCGCATTGGTATGCTCCACGGTATCGACCAGGTCGCCGTCCAGCGTGTAGATCCTAATCAGTGCCGTTCCCGGCGCGAGATTGACAAAGTCTATTCTGCGGGTGTGTTCGCTCCAGCGGACGCTGGAATCATAGGCTTCCCATTGCAGCCCCTCGTAGTCCGCATCGATTCTGTATGGGTTCGGCACGACTCTGACCGGGAGGTCGGTGCCGAAGTCGTTGGCACCCGGGAAGACCGGCCCGATCTCCAGGTAGTTCTTCAGGATTGAACTCTCCAAAGGTCCCAGACCCGCGCGTTCGTTGCCGGTGTCGAATGCCACGACCGCGTAGTAGTAGGGGTAGAGGGCAGTGAGCCCCTCGTCTACGTATGTATAGGCATAGGGCTCTCCCGGGGCGCCCTGGTAGGCGGGAGGAGGCCATTCAGGATCGTACTCAACCAAGGTGTCAGACCTCGCCCACTCGTAGAGCAAGGTGGAACTCTCCAGGGTGCCGTAGCGACTCCGATAGATGCGATACCCTGCGAAGTCCTGAAGATAGGTGAACGGGTCGATGCTCTGTTCCGAGTTGTTCGACCAGTGGATGGTCACCCTGTTCTCGTCGGGCACGGCCATGACCTGAGGCGCATCCGGCGGCGGCGGCCCCCTGAAGTCGGGGATCCCGTCTCCCTCCACCCAGATCGTGTCACCTCCCTCGATGCGGAACTCCCCGAAGTACCCGTCGCCATCGGTATCGATGCCGGGGATGTCATACACCCGGGCGGCCCAGACGGAGTTCGCCGCGACATCGGCAAGGTTGAACACGCCCGGCGAACGTACGAAGTTCGCTCCGCAGACATAGGCCAGCGTCACGGGCAGGGTGTCCCCCGCGGCGATGTCGAAGGGCCCAAACGACAGGAGGTACCTGGTATCCTCGTACGGCGTGCCCGCGGGAATCTGATCGGCCACGTCGATCTGGTTCGGGTCGAAATAGCCGTTGGACATGATGCGGTACTTGGCCTTGTCGCCGTCCGGCGTGCCCCTGACGTCAAATGGATCTGACACCACGCGAGGTCCCCAGTCGCGCTGGGAATTGGTATCGGACAGCCACCAGTTGTAGCTCACCCGCAGGTCCGGATTCGGTGTTCGCACGATGCGGACGCCGCTCACGCCGGTGGTGCCGTCCGACCCGAAGTAGTCGGCGATCCAGGCCAGGTTGATGGTGATCGAATCCCCGAATACGTCAGTCGTCTTCTCAGCGAAGCCGGTGACATCGTCCTGTGCGCCGTCGCTGAGGTCCGTGTTGGGTCCGACGCAGTCCGCATCGATGTAGACCCCCAGGTAGACATCGCGGATCGACTCGCCGTCGGTGCGGATGTTCTTCACGCTGAAGTCGAACAGCACGAAGTCCTCGGCGTACGAGTAGCTCCAAGCATAGCTGCGCTGCGTCACTTCAATGCCCAAAGGAGTGTGGGACGTGGGAACATCGTCGAACGTGCTCGTGACAAACGTGTCTGCGTAGACGGCGATGTAGTCCTGCTCGGACACGGCACGGCCAGAAATCAGGGAATCGCTACTGGTGATGGACAACGATTCGATGAGGCACGGGGCCGCTTTGAACGTGCAGGGAAACATCTCATTCTCGTGCGCCCAGCCATCCGCTCCCACCGACACCAGCGTGTCGTTGTCCACCACGCCGCCGACCCACATGGCGCCCTGGAACAGATAGTCGACGCCAGACCCGCCCGGGAACTCGCACTTGGGATACCAGTATTCGGTCCCCCGGTAGTCGATCTGCTCGTCGTTGCCGAAGAATCCGAAGTTGGATATCGTCAACCAGACATTGCCGACCTTGTGCTGTTTCTGTTCACGCAGTGGATCGCCTGCGGCCGGGGCGTACTGGCCGGCCCCCGCCGGCCCAGTGGCCGCCGTGCGAGCCCCTGCAGGCGCAACCAGGAGCACCAGAAGTGCGGCGATGACGCGCGGCTTCATTATGCAGCCTCCCTAGAAGGTAGTTCTGACGCCGACGCGAACATTGCGGCCGGCATGGTAGTTGTACGGGTCGCGGAGGTAGAGGCGACCATCGCCCCATGGTGTCCCCCATTGCCCGTACACCTCGCGGACGTTTTGGCGATCGAGGATGTTGCGGACGTCGAGTATCAGGTCAAGCCCGAGCCCCGCCACCTGGAATCCCTTATCAATCTTGAGATCCAACTCGCTGGTGTACGATTTGCGCACGTTGTTGGCGACGTTTTCTCCTTCGATCTTGGTGCCATCCTCGTCGGTGAGTGTATACGGAAGCCCGCTTCCATACTTCCAGAGGATGTTGACGCCCCAGTCCGAGGGGAGCCCCACCCCGAAGAAACGGACTTCGTCACCCGGGAAGAAACGAAAATCAAGGCTCGTGGTGAGCGAGTGACGCTCGTCCCAGTCGAGGTAGTTCTCCTTCAGTGGGAGGTTCTCACCGGCATATCCGGAGTCGTACACGCTCCGGTCGGACGAGCTCTTGCCCGTGGCGATCATGTAGCTGTAGGCAGCGTTTCCGCTGATGTGGTTGGAGTACCGCTTCTCGAAGTTCACTTCGAATCCTCTGACCCGTCCGTAGTCCACATTCCCGTAGACGTAGAACCGGTCGAATCGGTCGCCCAGCACCCACTGGTTCACCAGATCAAACACGTCCTTGAAGAAGCCCGTCACGTCCACCTTGAAGTTGTCGTTAAACGCGTGATCAACGCCGAACTCGTAGGCCACGGTGCGTTCCGGCAGAAGATTGGGATTGCCGAAGAGGTTGTAGGCCGAGGGCCCCTGGGTATCCCGGGCGAACACCTTGTCGAATTCCGGCCATTCCACGAAATGCCCGTAGTTGAAGTAGAGCACATCCCGATCCGTGATGGGATGGCTGATGCCTATCCGAGGGCTCAGGTAGAACTTCCACATTTCCAGGGGGATCAACTCGCCGCTCTGGTCATATACCTCGCGACCCTCAAGGTCGCTGCCCAGGTAGCGGAAATCGAGCCGCGCACCCGCGTTCACGATCAGCCCCTCGAACTCCATCTTGTCCTGCGCATACAGGGCCCCGTCAACCGGTTTGCGGGCATAGAAGTCGCGGAACGTGCCGCGATCGGGGTATCCCCCCACGCTGTCGGCCTCATCATCCTCGAAGGGGAACTCATGCTGCGGATACTGGATCTCGCTGTGCGAGAAATCGTTGATGTTGAGCATGAACCCGGCTTTCGCCTGGTGGTGCTGGCCAGCCTGGGTGGTCAGGTCGAACTTCACCGTCCCGATGGTCTCGCGACGCTCGTGATACTGTGCCCAGACGTCGTAGGTCCCTTCCCGCCCGGCATTCCAGGCACCGCTCCAGTTGGCGTCTTCGTAGGGCTCGCCGAACAGGTCGCAGACGCCGTTGCTGTTGTAGTCGACCCACTCACTGGCTGAGTCGTCGGCATCCCCGCTTCCATCAGGCTCACCATTGCCGTTCTCGTCATCCCACTGGCTTCGCCACTCGGGAGGATCATACTTGCCGTTGCCTTCGGCGCCATTGGGATTTGCCTGGGAGTAGTTGTCTCCCGCGGGATCCGGGTTGGCAAGGGCGTCGTAA
Organism: Candidatus Eiseniibacteriota bacterium; assembly: GCA_025453925.1. Classification (GTDB taxonomy): domain Bacteria; phylum JAFGKV01; class JAFGKV01; order JAFGKV01; family JAFGKV01; genus JAFGKV01. Next base: position 4,548 of record JALOPK010000015.1, read on the forward strand.
CCCGGTTCCTGTTCGTCGGGGATGCCGTCGATCCCCACATCGTAGAAGGGCTCGGCCTCGAACCCCGGATCCGCGAAGCCGTCATAGGGATCCCACAGTCCATTGCCGTTCCAGTCGGTGTAGCGTTCTCCGGGATCGTACACGCCGTTGGAGTCCGCGAAGGCGAAGGCGCGTATGCCTTCAGTGGTAACGACCCACATCTGGTCAACCCTCATGTCGCCCTCGCCGGGTTGCCAGACTCCGTCACTGTTCAGGTCGTTCCACGGATCGTAGTCGCCGTTGAACTCGTAGTCGATGTAGGCGACCTCATTGTTACCCCACTCGCCATCCCCGTCACGATCGACGAAACTCCAGCCATCCTGGTAGGGCTCGCCTTCGTCCCATCTCCCATTGCCGTTGAGGTCACCGTATGCCTCGGCAAAGTCAAACTGGTCGTTGGGAGCGTCGTACATCCCGTTTCCGTTCAGGTCTTCGTAGGGCTCGCCCGGGTCCCAGATCCCGTTGCCTTCACCCGCGGAACGGTCACCCGTGAACGGCATGCCGTCGGCCCCATAGTCCTGGAACGGCTCTCCATCACTCCACGGTTCGTGATAGTCGGGAACTGAACCCCTGTAGCTCCCCCAGAAACTGCCCCAGGGAAGTATTGCGAGGTTGTCGAGATCGGCCAGGAGATCATAGAACGTGCGGTAGTCGCCCCACGACCCCCATGTCCCCACGGGAACGATCTTGGGGAACCAGTCCGGGCGATGGCCGCCGGGGAGCAGCTCGTACCGCGTCTTGAACAGACCCGCATTCACCGTGTAGAACGTATTGTTGCTGAGCGTATGGGTCCAGTTCAGGTTGAAATGGTTCGAGATCCGCAGCGTCCGGTAGTTGGTCTCGGGCGTGTAGCGCTTTGCCCAGTCTGAGCCCTCATTTCGGTCGTATGAGCCGCGATAGCTCAGGGTCATCTTCATCGAAGGTCTGAAACGGTAGCTGACCTTGCTCGATGCGGAGTAGCTGTTGTACTGCCGCTCCGGGATGCTGAGGCCGAGCACATCACGGTCCGGCCGGTCGCGGCCGTTGGGGCGGTAGCCGTCAGTGACATCCCCGTCGAACGACAGGAAGTAGCTGAGGTTGTCACCGGGCAGATCCAGGCCGAGTCGAGGAAGAAGAAACGTGGTCAGGGGTTCCGGCCCGCCCAGTGAGAGGGTCACGTGCTGGGTGTTGAACGAGAACTCGCCCGGTATGATCTTCGAACCCCCCGCGCTCAGCGCGTCAGTCAGGAAGCTGAAGCTCCCGGAAGTCGTGCTGACATTCCCTTCCTTTGTCACGAGGTTGATGATGCCCGACTGGGCATTCCCGTACTCGGCGTTGAACCCGCCAGTGAGAACAGACATCTCCTCGATGGCGTTCTGCGCCACGGTAATCCCGGAATTGCCGCCGACCAGCGGGTCATTGATGACCATGCCATCCACCATGTAGATGACTTCGCCGCCGCGGCCGCCCCGGACGTGTAGTTCCCCGCCTTCGAGCTTGATGGATGTCTGCGCCTCGAGTATGTCCGCGTACGTGTCGACGGGCATGTTCTGCAGCGTCTCCGCGTTGATCTGACGTCGGGAGTCGGTCACGTCGACCTCGACAATGGAGCGCTCCGCCTTGACCTCCACCGCTGCCATGTCGATGGCCTGGGTGGCCATCTTGAGTGTCTTCAGGTCAGTGGTAAGGTCGCTGGCGATCAACACATCGGTCACGCGGATGTCGGAGAAGCCCATCATGCTCACCAGAATCGTCTGCCGCCCGGGGGGCACTTGGATGATCGAGAAGAAACCATCCTCGCCGCACACGGCCCCAAAGTAGGTCCCTTCGACGAGGATTTGTGCTCCCGGGAGCGGGCCGCCCTTTTCGTCGACTACGCGGCCGACGACCTTGCCGGTTGTTCCGGCGGCGACCATCCCGGCGGTGAGCGCCAACGCAAATGCGCAGACGAACGCGCAACGCGCATACCGACCCATGCTCCAACCTCCTTAGAGCGGCGCGCGGCCTGATGCCGGAGCGCCGGCCTCGACACGTCCAGGTGCACGTAGAATCCGGGGCGTCCTGCAGACAACAGGAGCCCGAACACCAACTGACGAACTAGGATAGTGTAGCCCGACAGAGGTCGGGTGTCAACTGCGAAGCAGGGTTCAGGGCGCGGCTTGGGCGCATGCACCGTTGGGGTTGACCCGGCTCGGTCCGGGACCTATTGTATTCGGGTTTCTCCCACGAGTGTTTTCGTGGCGCCGCATCATGCGATCGGCGTCACTGCCTTCACCCCAGCGTGGAGTCCCTATCATGGTGAAACGATTCATTGTCCTGTCGGCAGTGTGCATGGTGGCGATGGGCGCCGGCCTTTTCGGCGGCTGCAAGCCGGAGGTGACAGGGGATCCTCTCGATAACATACCCCCCTCGGTGCGTCTTCCGAATTCGATGGCAGACTCGATGAACCTCTCGGCCACCACCTTGGTAAAGTGGATCGGGGACGACGCGGACGGCATCGTCGTGGGCTACTCCTATCGGGTCGATGGAGGTCAGTGGCGTCATGAGGCCGACCACGATGGGGATTGGACGCCGGCGGACGACCTGAACGGCAACGATCGCCCCGATCGCAACTGGGACGGGGGCTTCGGTCTCCTGGGAGTCGACGACGACGGCGACAATGAGATCTCGGCCTATGAGGATTCTTCACGATACTATGGGTACTCCATCTACGCGGATGAGGAGCTTCCGAACGGGATCGACGATGACGGCGACGGCCGCGTCGACGAAGACTGCTGGGGCAATGACGCCAACCGGGATGGGGATTGCGGCTACGATCCCGAGGATAGTATCGACGAGGACATGGCCGATGGCGTGGACAACGATCAGGACGGACTGCTCGACGAGGATCTCGTGGTCAGGCCGCGGTGGGTTCGGGCCATGGGCGTGGCGGGTGAGTGGACTTTCTGGTCGAGTGCGACCCAAGACACCGTTCGTTTCAATGCCACCGGAGGAGCGGCCGGGGAGGCGCATCAGTTCGAGGTGAAGTGTCTGGACGACCAGAAGGAGGAATCCGCGCCGCTGATCCTCACCATCTTCACCACGACGTACCTTCCGACCCCAGAGATCACCGGCGGGCCTTCGGACAGCGCCAACGTGTTTATGTCGGCGGATACCCTGGGTGCATGGAAGGGAGTCCGCTATGATCTCGGCGGCACCGATATCCATCGCGACGTGTACTACAACACCATCGAGGACGGCCGCGTAGTGCGGTGGGCATACTGGCTTGATGATCCCGGCTACCGTCCGTCCCGCGATCGTTTCGATGCCCTCCCCGAAGCAGTCCTCTTCGATGTCACCACCGGCTGGCATACGCTGTACCTGCAATGCATGGACAATGCCGGCGCGATCTCCGATTCCGTCGTGTCGAGATCATTCTACGCTTCGAATCCGACCTTCGAACACGACATCCTCCTGGTGGATGCCACGTATCGAGGTTTCCCCGGCGCCTGGAACGAGGAGACTATCTATGAGGGGACGCTTCTCGCGGGTAAGGACGTGACGCGCATCACCGTCCCGCCCGATGCTCCTCAATCCTTCACTCTACGGCCCGCCGACCTTGCTCCGTTCAAGGCGCTGTACTGGTACAAGGCGGGCTCGGAACAGGACTCACTGCTGCAACTGCAAAGGGCGCTGGTGAGCGAGTACGTGCTCCTCGGCGGAAAAGTCGTATTTGACGGGCTTCGAGTCCTCAGCGGTTCCTTCACCAATCTCATCCCCTCGGAATTCCAGGAGGGTGATTTCGCCCATGACTGGATCGGCCTGGCATCCGCGGATGAACCGGCAGGTTACGTTTTCCAGGGCGCGACTCCCCTCGCGGCCGGCTACCCGGTCGTTCACCTCAAGGCGGGAGCCTTCCCATACCCGGGGCTTCCGTTTACCACGACGGCCACGGCACGACAGGGAGCCGATCCGCTCTTTGCAATAACCTCCACCGACTCGACGGCTAACGGCCGTGTGAACGCGATCCGCTACGTGCCCCAGGGCAGCACGGGCAAGGTGCTGTTCTTCGGGTTCCCGCTGATGTATCTGGAGCCGGCGGAACTCGTGCCGCTGGGCCAGGCGATACTCACGGATCTCGGTCTGTAGCCCTCGGGGCCTGGCCCCCGCATCGCGGAGGCCAGGCCTTTCTGTGGCCGCGACGTCGGAGCGATTCATGTCCCGTCTCACCCTTGATCATGCGAGCTGTGTCTATCGTTCCGCGGAGATGGCGCACCGCATTCTGGGCCAATGTCTTGGCATGACCCACCTGCGCTCGTTCACCCTCGCCCCCCAGGCGGCCGGCGCGCTGTTTCGATTGGATCGTCCCGTCGAGGTGATGGCGTTCGGCGCTGACCGGCGGTTGCTGGAAGCGTTCATCGTCCCCGAGCATGGCGGCTCGGCGTCGCCTGCCCACGCGTGCATCATCGTCGAGAACGTGGCAGCCACCCTTGACCGTTGCCGGGTCAATGGTGCCGAAGTACGCACTGCCACTGTCGGCGAGCACGAGGTGTTCTTTGTGGCGGATCCCGACGGGAACCTCTATGAGCTGAAGCAGGGATAGGCGTCGGCTCACCCGGATGGATGAGCGTCAGTGGGGAGTGTGCTCCTCCTGATTTCCTTCCAGCGGCTCAACGGGATGCCGGCGAACACGGAGACCACGTCAGGGTCAAACTGCTCTCCTGACGCGTTGATCATCTCGGCATAGGCCTGCTCAAAGGAGCGGGCTTGCCGATAGGGGCGGCGGCTGGTGATGGCATCAAGGGTGTCACAGACCGCGAACACGCGTGCGCCGAGAGGAATATCCTCGCCCCGCAGGTGGCTCGGGTAGCCGGCGCCGGAGAACTGCTCCTGGTGGGAGAGCACCAGCTCGCGCGCCTGATCGAGAAACGAGATTCCCTCCAGTATCTGGTGCCCGATGGTGGGATGACGCCGCATGATGCGCCACTCCTCGGGATCGAGCAGCCCCGGTTTCAGCAGGATGGAATCGGGAATCCCCAGCTTGCCGATGTCGTGGAGCAATGCTCCCCACGAGACCTGCGCCATTTCCTCTTCGCTGATCCCTACCTCGCGCGCCAGGAAGGTCGTGTACTCCATCACCCTCAGTGAGTGGTTCGTCGTCTCCTTCTCCCGGGCATCCAGACTTGCTACCAGCGCCTGCAGCGTCTCGCGGTAGGTTGCATGGAGCGCATCCAAAGCCGCGTGAAGCTCCTCAGTGCGTTCATCCACCATGCGTTCGAGGTTGCGCTGGTACTCCTTGTTCATGAGAATGAGATCCCGCCGCTCCAGTGCCCTTCGCACCGAGAACAGCATGTCGCTCATGTCGAACGGCTTGGTGATGTAGTCGTAGGCTCCCTGCTTCAGGCAGTCGATGGCGATCCGAAGATCGCGAACCGCGGTCACCATGATGACCGCGATGTCCCTGCTCTTCTCCTGAACCTGGTGGAGCAGCCACACGCCGTCCTCCCCTGGCATCCGCAGATCGGTAATCACCAGGGCTATCGATTCGGCGTTGAGCATGTCGGCGGCCTGGCGAGCGCTGGAGGCAGCATGGCAGCGATAGCCCGAATCAAGGAGCGCCATCTGCACCACCTCGCGAACCCCCGCTTCATCATCCACCACGAGCACCGCCTCGGCGGGCACGCCGTCATGGGCCGGAATGGTCGTCGTCGGGTTCATCTGCAGTCCTCGGCATGGCACGAGTGACAAACATGGCGCGGTGGCGCCTCGCTTGGAGCGATGTCGGCAAGAATACGAGAATTGGGGCCATCATGCAAGATGATCGGCACGGACTCTGCCGAACCCTCCTCGTCGCGTCCGGCAAGACAGGTGACGGCAGGCCGATGTGATGCGGATCCCTCCCTCGCAGGGCAATGCCCCGGCACGACCGAGGCCCCTGCCCCTTCCGCGTAGCGTCGAGGTCTTGAGGGCTGGGGACGTGCGCTCCGGGCCTTTCCCGGGCAACGACGTGGTTGTCGCTTCGGGGGCAGGGCAGGGAGGTGGAAGAAGAAGCAGGGGAAGTCTGTCGCGCGGGGAGAACGGTTCTCGGAGCCGGTCCCCCTAAGTCCGTGACGTGGCAGGACGGAGCTGACTGGTGTGCCGCGATGTCCAGTCAGAAGTCGAAGCGCGCACCAAGGGCGTGATCGCACCGCCGGGAGTAGGCTCTCGCCCTTGACGGGAATCCGCATAGGGGAATAGTATGTAGGCCGCTCGTCTTCAGAAGTCCCCCACGGGTAGTGAGGGAAAGGAGGTTCGGTAATGATGTACCGCTGGCATCCGGGGTACCTGGCCTGGCTCCTCAATCGCGTCACCGGTCTTGCCGTCACGCTGTACTTGGGAGTCCATATCTGGGTTATCCACCATCTGAGCCAGGGGCGCCAGGGATTCGACCGGGTCATGCATTTCATCCAGAGCCCGGTGACCATGGTTTTTGAGCTGCTCCTCATCGGCGCAGTCCTCTACCACGGCATCAACGGCGTGCGGATCATGCTGGTGGAGTTCGCCGGTGTCTCCCGACACCAGAAGGTCATCTTCGTCGGCGTCCTCGCGTTCACCGGCATTCTCTTCCTGAGTGCCGTGGTTGCGGCCATTCCTCACCTCGTCTCGCATTGAACGCTTCCTCATCACCCGCAGACACACGGAGGCATGTGACATGACAGTCGAACGAGGACGCGGTTCCGGTGGATTCTGGTGGTGGATGATGCAACGCGTGACGGGGATCCTCCTTTTCCCTGTTCTGATGGTGCATTACGTTGTCACCCACCTGCACACATCGCACTACGTTGAATACGATAAGATCGCAGCTCGCGTCGCCACTCCGGCATGGAAGTTCCTCAACATCCTGTTTCTCACCATCGTACTTCTCCATGGTCTCTACGGCGTGTGGAACGTGTTGCTCGACTACCTCTCGAAGCGGCCCGTCCTTCGAGCCGTTCTCTACTCGATCGTCGTCACCATCGGTCTCGCGCTCTATGTGCTCGGCCTGGTGACGATTGTTCCCTTCTCGGCCTGATGGGTGCCGGACGCTCACTTAGGAGGCATTGATCGCATGGAACACCATCGACATGATGTGGTTGTGGTCGGCGCCGGCATCGCAGGTCTCTACGCGGCCATGAAGGCGGGCGAGAGCGCCGATGTCGGGGTGCTGTCAAAGGTCTACCCGACACGGTCCCACTCCGGCGCGGCCCAGGGCGGTTGCGCGGCGGCGCTGGGCAACGAGGGCAACGACAGCTGGGAGTTTCATTTCTACGACACGGTACGCGGGGGCGACTTCCTCGGCGACCAGGATGCCCAGGAGCTCCTGGTGAAAGAGGCCATCCCCGTGATGTACGAGATGGAACACCTCGGCGTCCCCTTCTCCCGGACCGCCGAAGGCAAGATCGCCCAGCGGCCGTTCGGGGGCCATTTTGCCGACTTCGGCAAGACGGCCGTCAAGCGGGCCTGCTACGCTGCTGATCGTTCGGGACATGCGCAGCTGCATTGCCTGTACGAGCAGAGCCTCAAGCAGGGAGTCAGGTTCTACAACGAATTCTTCGTGATTTCGCTCATCATCGAGGACGGTACGTGCCGAGGCCTCGTGGCGCTGGAGATCAGGACCGGAGTTCTCCACGCCTTCTGGGCCCGCGCGGTCATGCTCGCCACCGGCGGGTATGCGAGGGCGTGGCGCGTCACGTCCAACTCCCACGCCAATACCGGCGACGGTCTCGCTCTGGTTGCCGCGGCCGGCGTGCCGCTGGAGGACATGGAGTTCGTTCAGTTCCACCCGACCGGGTTGTACCCCCATGGCATCCTCATTAGCGAGGCGGCCCGTGGCGAGGGCGGCTATCTGTTCAACAATGACGGCATGCGCTTCATGGAGAAGTACGCCAAGTCCAAGATGGAGTTGGCGCCGCGGGATGTTGTCTCTCGCGCCGAACAGACTGAGATCGACGAAGGACGCGGCATAGACGGCGGGGAGTATCTGCATCTCGACCTGACGCATCTCGGGGAGAAGACGATTCTCGAACGGCTTCCCCAGATCCACGAGCTCGTCGTCAAGTTCGCCGGCATCGACTGCACCAAGAAGCCAATCCCGACACAGCCGACGGCCCACTACTCGATGGGCGGCATACCTACTGACCTCGACACCCGCGTGCTGCGCGACGGGAAGAAGCAGGCGGTTGAGGGGCTGTTCGCCAGCGGCGAATGCGCCTGTGTATCCAATCACGGCGCCAACAGGCTGGGCACCAACTCCACCCTGGAGGCCGCGGTATTCGGCAGGCGAGGCGGGATGGTCATGGCCCGATTCGTCAAGGAGGCAGGCCCCATCCTGCCGGGCGCCGAGCGTCCGACCCGTGAAGCCGAAGAGGGGTTCGAGCATCTCTGCGCCAGCTCGGGGCCGGAGTCGGCCAAGCGGATACGCGCGGAGCTTCAGGCCTCGATGACCGACAATGTCGGCATCTTCCGCACCGCCGCCAAGCTCCAGAAACAGGTTGCACTCATCCGGGATCTGAAGGCCCGATTCGAGAATGTGGGGATCTCCGACCGGTCGCGACGGTTCAACACGGAGATCACCGAGCTGATCGAGCTCAAGTACATGCTCGATTTCTCCGAAGTCATCGCCGTGAGCGCCCTTGCCCGGGAAGAAAGCCGGGGGGCTCACTCGAGGAATGACTATCCCAAGCGCGATGACAACCAATGGCTCCGCCATACCCTGGCGTTCCGCGAGGCGGACGGCAGCCTACGACTCGACTACAAGCCAGTAGTCATCACCCGCTTCCAGCCAGAGGAACGCAAGTACTGAGGAGGACGACATGGAGCGGCAGTTCAAGATCTACCGGTTCAATCCCGAGGCGGCGCCGGCGGCCTCATTCCAGACATACACCGTTGACATTCAGCACGCCTGGACCGTGTTGGATGCCCTCAACGCGATCAAATGGGATCAGGATGGATCTCTCTCGTTCCGCAGGAGCTGCCGTCATGGGATTTGCGGCTCCTGCGCGATGAAGATCAATGGCAAGAATGGCCTGGCCTGCGAGGTGCAGGTTGAGTCCCTCAAGGGGGTCATCACGGTCGAGCCTTTGCCGGGTTTCAAGGTGATTCGCGATCTCGTCACCGACATGGACGGTTTCTTCAGCCATCTGGAGGCGGTGAAGCCATGGCTCATCGCGGGTACACCGCCGACCGACAAGGAGCGGGTGCAGTCCCCCGAGGACCGCAAGCTGATCGACGGCCTGTACGAGTGCATACTCTGCGGGGCATGTACCTCGGCGTGTCCCTCCTACTGGGTGAACGACGATTTCCTGGGACCGGCGGCACTGCTCAAGGCGGCGCGTTACGTGATGGACACCCGGGATGACGGGCTTACCGACAGGCTCGACGTGCTCGACAGTCGAAACGGCATTTGGCGTTGCCACACCATTTTCAACTGTGTCGAGGCGTGCCCGAAGAGCCTCAACCCCACCGAGGCCATTGTGAAGCTTCGTCAGAAACTTGCCGCGCTCAGGATATAGTCGGGTCCTGGTGCGGATCTCTGACCGATGACCGACACTGCGGGCGCGGCGGGCTGAGGAGCGCCGTGGCGCCCGCGGTGCTTTCCCGGAGGCATGCATGAAAGTCCATGAATACCAGGCCAAGGGGATCTTGGCCAGATCCGGTGTCCCGATCCCCAAGGGCCGCGTGGTGGGTAACCCAGAAGACGCCTATCACGCCGCCCGGGAGCTGGGCGGCCGCGTGGTCATCAAGGCGCAGGTGCACGCGGGAGGCCGTGGAAAGGCCGGCGGCATCCAGCTCGCGCAGACTCCTGAAGAAGCCGAGGCGAAGGCGGGACGAATGCTCGGATCCTCACTGGTCACGTACCAGACCGGAGGACGGGGAGTAGTGGTGAAACGAGTGCTGGTCGAGGAGGTAGTTCCCCTCCTCCGCGAGCTGTACCTTGGGGCGGTGCTGGACCGGGCGTTGAGCCGCGTGGTGGTCATGGCCAGCACCGAGGGCGGGGTCGAGATCGAGGAAACCGCAACCCGCTCGCCGGAGAAGATCTTCAAGGAGTGGGCAGACCCGTTCATCGGCCTGGCCGACTTCCAGACGCGTCGGCTGGCCATGCGGCTCTCATCGGATCGAGCGATCATTCGGCAGCTTGCCGGTGTGATCTCCGGCGTCTATGCCGCGTTCCTTGCCAACGACGCATCGATGGTGGAGATCAACCCTCTTGTGATCACTGATGATGGCCGCGTGATGGCACTGGATGCCAAGATGAGCTTCGATGACAGCGCCCTCTACCGGCGTGCCGACGTCGCCCAGATGCGCGATCCGGCGGAGGAGGACAGTCTTGAGGAAGAGGCGCGGACTCAGGGCTTGAGCTTCGTTCGCCTCGATGGGAACATCGGGTGCGTCGTCAATGGCGCGGGGCTGGCCATGGCGACCATGGATATCGTGAAGTACTTCGGCGGATCACCGGCGAACTTCCTCGATATCGGGGGTTCCTCAAGCCCTGAGAAGGTTCTGGCCGCGATGCGGGTCCTGCTGGCCGATCCGCGGGTGAAGACAGTGCTCTTTAACATATTCGGCGGCATTACGCGGTGTGATGACGTGGCAACGGGCATGGTTCAGGCGCTTCGCGAGATTGGGACACCTCTGCCGGTGGTCGTGCGTCTCACCGGCACCAACGAAGAAGAGGGGCGGCGGATACTGCAGGAAGTCGGCCTCGAGGTGGGCTCCTCGATGGAGGAAGCCGTCAAGAAGGCCGTGGCCAAGGCAGCGGAGCAGGGAGGGACGATATGAGCATCCTCGTCGATACCAGCACGCGCGTTCTGGTACAGGGCATCACGGGCAGGGATGGAAGCTTCCACACACGGAAGATGAAGGAATACGGGACGAACGTGGTGGCGGGCGTCACCCCCGGCAAGGGCGGCACCGAGGCCGAGGGTGTGCCGGTGTTCGACACGGTGGCCGACGCGGTGGCGGCAGTCTGCCCGAACTGCTCGGTGATCTACGTGCCGGCGGCGCTCGCCGCGGACGCGATGCTCGAAGCCGCCGAGTCGGGACTCCCGCTGGTGGTATGCATCACGGAAGGACTGCCCGCGCTCGACGTGGTCAAGGCGAAGGCAGTGATGCAGCGGCAGGGCATCCGCCTCATCGGGCCGAACTGCCCTGGCGTCATCAGCCCGGGCACGTGCAAGGTCGGCATCATGCCTGGTTCCATCCATCAACCCGGCTCCATCGGTGTGGTCAGCCGATCAGGAACGCTCACCTACGAAGTCGTCGCGGGGCTCTCAAAGGCCGGTTTGGGGCAGTCAACGGCCCTGGGCATCGGAGGCGACCCAGTGATCGGGACCACTTTCCTTGACGTGCTCGAGCTCTTCGAGAAGGATCCGGAGACGAGAGCCGTGGTCATGATCGGCGAGATTGGCGGTAATGATGAGGAACGAGCGGCGGAGTACATCATGCGTGAGATGACGAAGCCGGTGGTCGCCTTCATCGCGGGTCGCATGGCGCCTCCGGGGAAGCGGATGGGGCACGCGGGCGCCATCATCGCCGGAGGCAAGGGCACGGCGGCCGAGAAGACTCGCGCGCTCGAGGAGGCCGGCGTCCCCGTGGCACAGGTCCCCTCAGACATCCCAGGTCTTCTCCGTCAACGGGGCGTACAGTAGGAGAGGGGTTTCCTTCGGGCCCCTCACCGGCTGATCCAGGAGTACGTCGAATGCCAGTCACCTCACAGGGACGAGACCTCAGACTGGCGGCCTCGCAGGTCGCCTGGCGATGCGATGAGACGGCGCTGGGCTTCTCCAGCACCGAGCATGTCGCGCCCCCCGCCGAGATTCTCGGGCAGGAACGAGCCATCGAGGCCCTCACTCTGGCCCTCGAAATCGAGGCGGACGGCTACAATACCTTCGTGGCCGGGGAGCCGGGAACGGGCCGCAGCACGGCCGTTCGTTCCCTGGTGGAACGCTATGCCGCGGGGAAGCCGGCACCGCCGGATCTCTGTTACGTGCACAACTTCCACGATCCGTACATGCCGCGCGCGTTGCGGCTTCAGGCGGGTTTGGGGCGGCGCTTCAGGGAAGACATGCACAACCTGGTCGGGTCATTGCGCACCAAACTGCCGCTGCTCCTGGAGAGCGATCAGTTCTCCGACCAGCGCCGCGCCGTGATCGAACGGCGCAAAGAACGGGAGCAGGCACTCCACCGGGACCTGGAAAGGGAGGTGACCGAGGCCTCGTTCGCATTGGCTCAGGTTCAGGTGGGGTCGTACACGCGCCCGGAACTGGTGGTGGTGATCGAAGAGCAGCCGGTGACGGTGGAACAGCTTGATGGGGCGGTTGCCGCAGGCAAGCTGTCCGCCGAACGCGCGCAATCCCTGAGAGAGAAGTACCGTCAGCTCTCCGTCCTGCTGGAGAGCGTTTTCAAGCAGAGCAGGGCCTTGGAACGAGAGGTGCAGATCGAACTCGAGCGAATCGCTCACGAACTCGCGAAGCCCCTGGTGCACGGCCATGTGGCCGATCTGACGGAGCGGTACCCGTGCGAGGAGGTCTGCGCATACCTTGATGAGGTGGAGGCGAGCGTGCTCTCCAACCTCGACGCATTCGCGAAGACGGACGAAGACCAGCAGGCTCAGGGAGAAGAACGCTTCCTCTCCTACTCGGTCAATGTCGTCGTTGACAACGGGTCGCTCCGTGGCGCTCCCGTGGTGTTCGAGACTGCGCCGACATACACGAACCTGTTCGGGCTCATCGAGAAGTCATTTGATCGCTCCGGGCAGGTGCACACAGATTTCACGAAGATCAAGGCCGGCAGCTTCCTCCGGGCCAGCGGCGGCTACCTGGTGCTCAATGCCATGGATGTCCTCACCGAGTCCGGGGTCTGGAACACGCTCAAGCGTACGCTGCGCAACCGCCGGATCGAAGTGCACACGTTCGAGCCGCTCTATGGGCTCCCCGGCAACATCGCCCTGAAGCCGGAGCACGTCCCCTGCGACGTCAAAGTGATCATGCTCGGTGATCCTGAACTGTACCAGATGCTCTACGGGGTCGACACCGACTTCAAGAAGATCTTCAAGATCAAGGCCGAATTCGATTCGGAGATGCCCCGGAGCACGGACGGCATGCGGCACTACCCGGCGTTCATCAGGAAGATCGTCGACGAGGCGGGGCTTCCCCATTTCGATGCCTCGGGCGTCGCGGCCATGATGGAGTTCGGGGTGGCCACCGCGGGCAGGAAGTCGAAGCTCTCCACACGGTTCAGCGTGCTCGCCGATCTGGCCCGGGAGGCAGCCCATGTCACCCGGACGCGAGGGGGGACACTGGTCTCCCGCAGCGACGTGGATGACGCCATCCGGAAGCGGGACCGCCGGGTGAGCCTGGTCGACGACAAGATCCAGGAGATGATCACCCAGGGGGTCAAGTGGATCGAGACGTCCGGCGCGGTCGTGGGACAGGTCAACGGTTTGGCGGTCTATGGCCTGAGCGACCACGTCTTCGGCAAACCCGCCCGCATCTCCGCCAGCATTGCCATGGGGCAGGCGGGCATTGTCAGCATCGAGCGGGAGGTGGAGCTGTCAGGAAGCACGCACTCCAAGGGCGTGCTGATCCTGACGGGATTCCTGCGAGGCCGGTTCGCGGCGCGGTGGCCTCTGGCGCTTTCGGCAACGCTCTGTTTCGAGCAGTCCTACTCCGAGGTTGACGGCGACAGCGCGAGTTCCGCCGAGGTCTATGCCATGCTTTCCGCGCTTTCCGGGGCGCCCATTCGGCAGGATGTCGCGGTGACCGGGGCCGTGGATCAGTGGGGGAACATCCTTCCCGTCGGAGGAGTCAACGAGAAGGTCGAGGGTTTCTTCCGGTTGTGCCGTGACCGCGGCTTGACCGGGGCGCAAGGCGTGCTGGTGCCTTCCAGAAACATCGACGATCTCCACGTTGCCGCGGAGATCGTCGATGCGGTGGAAGGGGGGAGGTTCGCCATCTGGGCCATCGACCACGTCGATCGAGGAATCGAGATACTCACCGGGATCCCGTCCGGGGCGCGGGGCCGGGGAGGCCGCTTCCCCAAAGAAACCATCAACGGTCTCACGGAACGCCGCTTGCGGGAGCTGGCCGACGGGCTCAGGCGGTTCGACCAGCCTATCCGGCCGCGGAAGCGGCGCGCGAAACGGGTGATACCCGTGAGCGCTCCCCACGATTCCGACTGAGACGGCGTTCACCTGGGCTCCGTGAGGCGATCATGGGGTTTCTGAGCCTTTGGTTTGTCGCGCAGGCCTGCGCTATCGGTGGCCTCGACCCGGCCACCGTCACCTCCACCTTTGACACGGTGTGGGCGGCGACGGTGGCATCCAGGCTCGCCACGCCGCCCGTCTGCACGGGATCGAGTGTCTGGGTGGCGAAGAAGGGTTCGGTCCAGGCGTACTCGCTCGTTGACGGCTCCCGGCTCTACCGGCGCAAGACTCGCGGGACGGTGAACCTCCTGCGCGGGCCGGGCGATTCGGTGCGGGCATTTCCCCGCTTTTCGAAGGGCTCGATTCTCGTGTTCGGGGACAACCCGCCCCGCCTGGTGGCGCAGCAGCGTGGCGAGCGCACGATCATCGCGGCCGATTGTCTCGGCGCGCACACCGCGGTGTTGTACCGCCATGGCGCGGTGGGGTTGCTGACCGCCGGCGGGATGCGCCCCCGTGGGTCTCCTCGCGGGGCTGCTCCCGGGTGGTCGAACATCGAGGTCGTCGAAACGACTGGGGACACACTGATCGTGCTTTCCCGGCGGAGCGGATTTCCGATTCTCACCGGCCGTGACTCCCTCATCACGATACCCCTGGAGTTCCGTGGCGGTGTCGTCGAGGCCGGGGCTCGCGGTGACAGCCTGTTTCTCGTCGGCGCTGAAGGCAGGATGGCGCTTCTCGACTCGGCGCGCCGGATGGTGTGGGAGCGAGGATTGCCCTCGGGGCTCCAGAGCGCGCCGGTGATGCAGGACGAATGGGTCTGGCTCGCGCTCAGGAATCGGACCCTCATTCGGGTCAACATCCACAACGGGCGAATCCGTGGGGAGTGGGTGCTGACCGGCCCTCTCGCGTGCCCGCTGGCCGCCTACGGCGATGGGGTGGCATGGGGAACCTTGGAGGGCCGCGTATGGGTGGTGCGGAGCGGACGGGCTTCTCCCGAAGTGGCCGCTCTTCTGACGCGGCCCGCGGTCGGACTCGGTAGCCGCGGTGATGATCTGGTGATCAGCCAGGACGATGGCCGCCTCCTGTGCCTGCGCCCCCGTGCGAAGTCGCGCGGATTGGACGGTTGACAGCAACTCGGTCCTGCGCTACGTTGCTGATTGTGTGGATGCCTCGTCGCGTCCGTACATCGCCTGGGGACCGGCCCCCCTCTCGGAAAGGAGGTCCCTGTCTGCCGCGTACCCCGCGTGCCGCGAGAGCATCTCGGGACGAATCGCTGGATTGCCAAGGAGGTTAGGGTATGCGCACGGCCAGTATCGCCGCTCTTCTTTTTCTCGTCTCTTCGTTCGCCTATGCCGGCCCGGTGGTCACCGGGAGAATGATGCCTGTCGGCGCTGAACCGGGCAGGGGGCTCTACCAGTGCGATGACGGCACGTCGGAGTACTTCTGGAACGCCGACTTCGCCGGCGAAGGCATGGCGAATCAGTTCAATGCCGGCGGAGTTGCCCGGATCGACACGATTTTCTACACGGTGATGCACAGCACCGGCACCCCTCAGCCAGTGCAGAGTGCGTATGTGTGTGTCTGGGCCGATGCGGGTGGCGTGCCGGGAGCCCCGCTCTACCAGGGCCTGTACGATTTTCCGGTTCCCGAGCAGGGCTTCTACTGGTGGGTGGCCTTGGACCTCGCCGCAGCCAACATTGTCGTGAACGGCAACTTCTGGGTCGGCTACCTCGACGATGGCACCATGACCTATCAGCCGTATCTGGACAATCCCACCGCCTGCAACACCTACATGTACACGCCCGCCGACGGATGGGAAGACATGGAAGGCTATGCGGGGATTCCCCTGGGTCTCTACTTCCGATGCTGGGCCTCGGAAGGCGTCCCGGTGGAACTCACGTCTTTCGACGCCACTGCCGGTGACGGCGAGATCGTACTCAGGTGGGCGACTGCCAGCGAGACCAATACGTTTGGATATCGTCTTCTGCGCTCGCTGCAGGAAAATGGCTCGTTTGCCGCTGTCGGCGATCTCATCCGGGGAGCCGGCACCACCAACACGCCGCAGACCTATTCGTTCACCGACCGCGACGTGCAGGTCGGCGTTCGCTACTACTACGAGCTGGTCGATGTCGATGCATCCGGGGCCGAGACGGTTCACGGCCCGGTCAATGCACGCTTGACGCCTCCGGATGCCCGCACCTGGGGCGCGATCAAGGCCGAGTTCAAGTAGCGCAATTTCCCATCAGCTCTTCCCCGAGGGGCGCGCCGCCGCGCCCCTCGGCGTCGTGTTCCTTCGCAGATCTCGCCAGGGCATTCCCATCGGTCTCTCGCCGATGCCCTCGGTCCCCGCTGATTTGATCGCAGCGGTGCCGAAGACCGGTCCGGTCGAGACGGCGCAGGTTATCGAC
>JALOPK010000016.1 GCA_025453925.1 Candidatus Eiseniibacteriota bacterium
CGGCAGCAGACACCCAGCCGCCAGGGCATCTCAGCCACTCCCGATCTCAGCGATGAAACACCGGGCGAATGCGTCGAGATCTCCCGCGGTGAGGAACACCACGGTCAGCGCCGGACCCAGAAGTGGACACAAGAGATCGCGCAGGGCCTCCCATGAGCCCACGGCCTCTGCCCGCACGCCCGCGGCGTTCACCGCACCGCACAGCGCTTCACTGGTCACGCCGGGAACCTGACGTTCCCGCGCCGCGTAGATCGGCGTCAGGACTACACGGTCCGCATCGGCGAAGGAACGCGCGAAGTCATTGAACAGGATGGCGGTCCTCGAGTAGAGGTGGGGCTGAAACACCGCGATGATGGGGTTGCCCAGCGCCCTGGCGGTCGCGAGGGTAGCCCGGATCTCCGTCGGGTGGTGGGCATAGTCGGTGATGAGGATTGCTCCGCCGGCGGTACCGAGGACTTCGAATCGTCGCTCGAGACCCGGATAGGTGGCCAGCCCTTCCCCGATGGCCGCGGGCGGCGCGCCCAGCCTCCAGGCCCCAGCCGCGGCGAGGGCCGCATTGCAGGCATTGTGCATGCCGGGTACGGCAAGGGTGGCCTGGATCTCCGCGCCGTCCGGGAGACGGATCTCGACCCGGGGTCGCGGGCCTTCCCATCCGTTCACTTGGCACCTGACGTCGGCGTCATCCCCGGTCCCGCACCGGAGTGTACCCACCGCCCGCAAGGAGCCCACCGGGCCGCCCGCTCCCTCGTCCCACGCCACGATGCCGATGCGAGCCCGCCGGGCGAACCGGCCAAACGCGGCGGTGAGCGCGCCCACGGTCCCGTACACGTCCAAGTGCTCCGGCTCGATATTGGTGATGATCCCCAGATGCGGTCGCACCCGTTCGATGGTTCGGTCGAACTCGTCGGTCTCGAGAACCATCACCCCGCCTCCGCCGAGGAACCCCCCGTGATTCACACCCCTGATCACGCTTCCCACGACGTAGCCGGGCGCGTGTCCGGCGCAGGTGAGCAGATGGGCCAGAAGCGCCGTCACCGTGCTCTTCCCATGACTTCCCGCCACGCAGACCGATGGTATCGCTCTGGTGAACCGCGCCAGCACCAGAGATCGGGGTACGGTCAGGAGGCGCCGGGTGCGGGCCTCGACCAGTTCCGGATGGTCCCGGCCGGCGGCGGCCGTGTAGACGACCGAGCGGGCGTCGCACAGATGGTCTCCGGCATCCTCTCCGGTCCACACGGTGACGCCCCTGCGACGCAGCGCATCCAGGCGCGGGGAGTCGCCGCGGTCGCACGCACTCACCTGCATTCCACAGTCGAGGAGCACCTCCGCCAGGGCGCTCATGCCGGCGCCTCCGGCGCCGAGAAGGTGGACGGGCTCAGACAGCCGGAGATGAGCGACAATGCGTTGCTGATCGTTCATGAAGCCCGTTGCGCCCATCCTCCGCGCTATGGGTGCTCGGGGAGTGCGCCAGCGGGAGGAAGATCGGCCCTGATCAGATAGAAGTTGCGCTCGGCGGCCCGAGCGGGCGTCACCACCACCGAATCCGTCGCACTACCGATGCCCGGGTGCAGCACGCGGATCGCGCGGACACCGGGTGGTATGCCGGCGACCAGGTAGCGCCCTGCTCCGTCGGTGGGGGCCCAACCCGCATGGTGTGTGACCAGGACATGGGCGATTTCGAGGTGGTGACCTGGCTGCGTACACGTGAGGGTGAGCATACCCGGTTGATGCAGCGTCTTCGGAACCTCCAGGCCGGGGATGGTCAGAGCGATGCTGAAGACCCGGTCGCCCCGTTCTGATGTCGCCTGCAGCCGGTGGATCGAGGAACTCCTGGAGATGATCCGCAGCACACCGCCCGGTTCGAGGACTTGGATCAGCGGAAACAAACCGTGCTCACCAACGGTCAGTTGGCCCTCCGTGGCGGCCGCTCCGGAATCCGTGACGGCCGCTTCGGCCATCACCGCCGCGCCCGGAAGGGGAAGCCACGGCGCGCTGAGGGAGTCCCCCTGCACATAGACGACGCCCGTGACGCCGCCCGGGATCTCCTCGCCTGCGGCGGAGAGAACCGCACACGCCGCGACCAGCGCTCCCGCGAGACGGCAGCGGGGTCTCATGCCGGGCCCTCGTGCAGGTACCCGAGGGTCACCAGATGGCGCCGGGTGGCTTCGTCCATCGAGACGGCGGGAGCCTTACCGACTCTTGCACGATCCATCCAGTCCTGGAGTTCTGTGAGCATGCGGTGCGTCCGGGGATCAGCGCCGGAGCGGTTGTTCAGCTCCTCCGGATCAGCCATGAGATCAAAGAACATCGTGTCCACCTGCACGACCGAATAGGGAAGCCATGCACGCTGGAGCGACCAGAACGGCGTCCGCATGGTCGCCGCCCGGTGATCAGCGTGCTGGACAATCACAAGATCCCGCTCCCCCGGAGCACCCTCCAGGATCGTGCGGCCGAATGAGAACCCGCCAACTTCGGGGGATGGCGCGATGGAGAGGAGATCCGAGATCGTCGGGAGGAAATCGACCGTACTGATGACATCGTCGCGCCGCACGCCCTGGGGGACCAGCCCCGGCGCGTAGAAGATGAGCGGGATATGCACCTGCGGCCGGTAGAGCCCGATGTGATCGAAGTAGATGTCATGCTCGCCCATCGATTCACCGTGGTCGGCGGTAAGAACGATCAGCGTCTTGGATTCCAGGAGCCGGCCTCGCAGGGTGGCGAGCAGGCGCCCGATCTGCTGGTCGACGAACGCGACTTCCCCACGGTACATGGCTTCAGGGTAGGCGGGATTCGACATGCCCGCCAGCCACTGGGCGCCGACGGGACCGTGGTGAGTGAGATCGGAGCGGGTCGACAATGAGTCTGCCAAGCTCCTGGCGCCCGGCCTGACGGGGCCTTCGGGGGCGAACAGGCGCGCGAAGGAGTCGGGAGGAGTGTAGAGCATGTGGGGATCGAAGTAGTGGACCCACAGAAAGAAGGGGTGGATACCCTGGCCGCCCAGCCAGTCTGAGGCGCGCGCGGTGACCTCGTCGGCGCGCCATTCCCCTTCCGCGGGCGCCTGGAAGCTGTCGAAGCCCTGCGCCAGGCCGGAGAGATCCGGCGCGATGTGGCGTGCGGACACGACGGCAGCCGTCCGATAGCCATACCCCTTGAGCATCTCCGCCATGGTGGTGAAGCGCTGCTCCAGCGGGGTATTCAGGTTGTAGACGCGGTGTTCGCGGCCGTAGAGCCCGGTGAACAGAGTGGCCAGTGAGGGATTTGTCACGTTGAAGGCGGTGAAGGCCCGGCTGAACAGCGCGCCGCGCGCCGCGAGCCCGTCGATCACGGGAGTACGACCCAGGGAGTCGCCGTAGCAGCCCAGCCGGTCAGCCCGCAGCGCGTCGACGGTGATGAGTACCAGGCTGCTGGATCCCCGCGGTCTGACTGCAGAGGTCACCCGGGGAGCGACCCAGACCCCCCACCCTCCTGGCACGTCATCGGCAAGCGGCGAAAGAGACTCGAACCACAACTCAACGCTGGCACCGGCATAACGGGCCAGGTCGATGGTGACTTCGCCGAGGCGACGGCTCCTCGTGGTCTTCCGTGTCTCCCACAGCATCTCCGGGCTACGCCCCCTGGTCCGCACCGCCACCGAAAACCGCACGTCACCCCCGCCCGCAACCCCCTCGGGCAACATGGGTGCGAACCTGAGCCGGGCTCCAGGGGGCACCACCATGCGGGCCCGGAAGCCACCATCACCGGGCACCACGATGGCCGGGTGTGCGCCGGAGCCGAGACGGATAGTGGTGGGCTGTGCCCTCGCCCCGGAGGCAAGGGAATCGGAGAAGGTCGCCGCGAGGTCAAGAAACACCGGGTCGGACTGCCTCCCGCACCCCGCCGCCAGCACGGCGATCAGCAACAGCCCGCGGGTCATGAGCGCCCCGCCGAACGGAGGTAACGAATCTTGTCGATGCTTTGGGACACGATGGCGGAAGGCCCTCCACGGTGGTAGTAGTGCTTCACGCGGCCCCAGTAGTAGCGTGCCCGGGTGAAGGGAGTCTGACGAGCCAACATCGCCTCCAGGTTGCGGATATGCACATCCTTGTCATACACGGCACGGCGGAGCGCCGCGGTCTCGATGGCGGCGGATGATCCCGCGAGAGTGACGGCCCGGGATCGGAAGGCCGGCTGGGCGCAAAACGCGGCCAGCGGTTCGATGGCCGAGTCCCATGACAAACGCTCACGGACGAGCCGTCGCGCATTCTCAGCCTTGCGCCGGACGTGCTCTTCGTCCGTGACCGCGGCACGCACCGCGGCACGGATCTCCCCGGCATCGTTCGGATTCACCACCCACCCCGCGTCGAGCTGTCTGATCAGGTGGGCGAGATCGGCATAGTTGTTGTAGATGACGGGTAGGCCGCACCACAGATACTCCACGGTCCGCGTGGTGAACGCCAGTTCCCTCTCGGGGTTGCGCGCCATAACGTCCATCGCCACGGTGGCGGCACCGTAAGCGCGGAGCAAATGATCGTGATCCACCATGCCATGAGCCCGTACCCGCGTGGAACTCTCGAGACGGCGCACCAGGGCCTCAAAACGACGGGTGTCCAGGGGGATGAAGGGGTGTCTACCGCCGTAGAGCTCCAGCCGCCCTGTGCCGGCGCGCTCCAACTCCTCCACCAGCACGGTCAGCGCCAGCGCGGGGTCCTGCCATGGCAGGAACACGCCGCCGTACACGAACACGGGCTCGCCCGGGCGGAAGGATGACCGGGAAGGGGGTTCGGGGGACAGGGAGACCGGGACCTGGCGTATCATGTCGTCGCGGTACGGGACCCCTGCCATGAGCAGCCAGGGGATGAAATAGGATCGCTGACGGTCTCCCGCGCACGTGTAAAAATCCGCGCGGGCGATGCAGGCCAGTTTGGTCCGAATGTTGGTCTCCGGGTCAAGATGCCCCTGGATGGTTCGCTCCAAGAGGTGGGGGCCATGGAAGTCAAGGGCTACGGGTCGGGCACAATCGCCGAGTTGCTCCAGCAGCGGCCACCCGCACGCCACCACGACCTCCGCCCCGCTTGCGTGCACTACCTCGGGCAGGTTTCGCTCATCCCAGGCCAGATCGGTGATCGACTCAGGAACATCGGGATAGGACGCCAGTGCAGCCCGGGGCATGCTGAAGCTCACCTCGAAGCCGCGGGACCGTAGCCCCTGGCCGATGCCCCACGCCCGCAGTCCCGCCCCGGTGGTCGGCAGGCCATCAAGGGGCAGAACGTCCGGACTCACGATCAGCACCCGTCGCACGGGGCCTGTGAGCACCCGCGCCAAACCGGTCCCTCCGAGCACCGCATGCTGCGCCTCCGCATAGGCGCGCCCGGGATGGATGGGTTCGGCCGGTTTGCCGAACATCGAGAGCACCTCCCGGTCGGTGCGGCGACGGTTCTCCTGAATGAACGCCCGCCGGTCACGCAGCGAGGGGAAGAGCGCAATGGCGGCGTTGACGGCCGCGAGGTGGGCCCCCCCTTCGGGGGTGAGCGACACCGAGTCCTGGGCCGGCGCGGGCGGCCAGACCAGATAGGCATCCCGTTGAATGGGGGCACCGGCGATGGCGCGAAGGCCGGCCAGAAGCAGAGCGCCGGTCAAGGCACGAGGGAGATCGGCGTCATCGTAGTTCTTGTACATGGAAAGCAACGCATTGCGCTCCAGAAGGAATCGCTTCTGTGCGCGGCTGAGCCGGGCCGCGGTTGCCCCATGCTGGTGATACGTCACCGACTCGGGCACCCAGCGCATGCTGAAACCAAGGATCGATGCCCTCCATCCGAAATCCACATCCTCGTAGTAGGCAAAGAAATCCTCGTCAAACCCCCCGATCCTGAGGAAATCATCCCGCCGCACCAGCATGGCGCCGCCGTTGAGGAAGATGGCATCATGAGCAGCGTACGCGGCGCGGTCACGCGAGACACCCAGACCGCGCTGGAAGGCCCGGCCTTCGAAGTTCAGATCGCCCCCGGCGAAATCCACCGTCTTTCCGTCCCACGAGAGGACCTTGCTGCCTGCGGCGATCCTCTCAGGGCTCTCCTCCAGCGCGGCCACGAGCGGCGCCAGCCAGTCGGGGTCGACCTTCATGTCGTTGTTGAGAAAGGCCACGTAGGCCGAGGCCACCACGCGTGCGCCGTGATTGCAGGCTGCGGCGAAGCCCACGTTTCGGTCGAGGTCGATGACGTGCACGCCGGGAAACAAGGCCGGCACTTCCGACGCCGTCCCGTCGCGCGATCCATTGTCTATCACCAAAATCGAAAGCGCAGCGGGGGCATACCGGGTATTCAGGCAGAAGGGGAGGGTTCGCTTCAGCAGAGACAACCCGTCGTGACTTGGGATGACGATGGTGACACCGGGACGCGGTGTGGCCTCAGGCATGAAACATCGTCTCGATGGACAGGGCGTCCATGACGGCCTTGTGGGCCGCCTCATAGGCCGGATTTCCCAAGAGCGGGGGAACGGAGAAGTCGCCGAACAAGGGCAGGATGTCGGCATCCGGACGACGGCGGAGCGCCTGTACCTGGGCACGTTTCCCCATCCAGAGGTCCCATGCGCCAAGGATGTCCTCCATGGCCAGGAGTTGTGCCATGGAGATGCCTGAGACCGCGGTGGAGGGTTCTCGCGGCGCGACGGTGGGCAACCCGCCCGAAACCTCGAAGGGTGTCCCGTCGAACGCGGAGTAGGCCGCCGCACGGGCGAAGAGGGACAGCAGCGAACCTGCGCAGGCGCGCCAGACCGTATCGTCGCCATAGTTCTTGATCACGGCAGCCAGGGCATTGCGCTCATACAGCCGCATCCGGGGAGGAAACGGGAGCCGGGAGGAGGTGCCCTGGTGGCGATGGCGCACGCGGGAGCGGGGAACGAGCCACACTTCGTACCCGGCCAACCAGGCCCTCCATCCGAAATCCACATCCTCGAAATAGGCGAAGAAGTCCTCGTCAAAGCCGCCCAGAGAGAGGAAGACCTCCCGTCTCACCAGCGCCGCGCCGCCGCAGACGAAGAGAGCCTTCCGGGGCTGCAGCGAACGGGGAGGAAGATCCTCGTCCCGGGCATGATGCGCGTGGCCCGTGTACGACAGAATCCCTCCGGCGAAGTCCAGACGTTCGCCCGTCCAGTCAGTGAGGACCGCGCCCGCCATCGCGGCGGATGGGTGCTCGCTCAGAACCTCCACCAGGGGCAGCAGCCACCCGGGCTCCACCGAGGTGTCGTTGTTCAGGATGGCCACGTACTCGCAGTCGGCAAGATGACGAATCCCGAGATTGTTGGGAGAGGCGAAACCCCGATTCTCGGCCAGACAGAGCGTTTCCACGCCCTTGCCGGCCAGCCACTCCCGGCTGGCGTCGGTGGAGGCATTGTCCACCACGGCGACCCGGTGTACGGGATCCGAGCCCGCCGTCGCTTCCAAGGCGGCGAAGAAATGCCCCAGGTGATCGAGGCCGTTGTAGGTGACCGTGACGACCCCGACGCGGGGATCGGTCACGATCTCCTCTTCAGGAACCTGTATGCCCTGTAGCCGAGGGTCGCACGAACGCGTTCACCCCATGCCGTCAGCTCGGCCACCTGCTGTTCCCTGGCGGCAAGTGCGGCGCTGAGCCGCTCGATCTCACGCCGCAGCCCGGTCGCCTGGCCCTGAGTCTCGAGCAGCTCCCGCTGGCTCTCCGCCGTCTTGGCCTCGAGCTCGGCAATCCGTGCGTCGCGCTTGCGCACGATGCCTTCCCAGTACCGGAGCTGTTTGGCGACCTCATCCAGCAGCTCCCGCTGCTGCTGGATCTGCTGGTCGAGGCCCTCCCTGAGTCTGGTGAAATCCAGGTCCTGCGTCGTCAGACGTTCCTGAATCTTGGCCGCATTCTCCTTCCAGTGGTCACGGTCAATGATCAGCTTGGAGATCTCCCCCTCCAGATGGGCGATTCGCTGCTGCTCCTCGACGACGTGGGCGCGCACTCCCTCGGTCTCCTGCCGTGCGAGATCCGTCTCGTGGCGTGCACCATCCACGGCGTCCTTCAGATGGCCGATGGTCGAGTCCAGATTCTGCACGTGGTCTTGGGTAAGCCGCAGTTCGCGTCGGACTCGATCCTCGCGGGCCTCCAGGAGTCCCAGCCCGCCCCGCCAGTCGGGCGCACGCCGGGGCCTGCGCGCCCACTGCGCAACTGAGTGGATTGTCCCATCGGCAGTGAGACGAGTGGAGGCGAACTGGTGTGCACGCGCGCTGATTGCCTTCAACCCCTCACGATTAGCAGCCGCCCACAGAAGGTGCGTCGCCAGCGCTTCGCCGTCCCCCGGGGTGAATCCCATCGCGGCCTTGGAGCGTTCCAGGTCGCGGCTCAACTCACAGAGACGGGAGGTGACGATCGGGACATGGCAGGCGATCCACTCCATGAACCGGGTCTTGGTTCCGAGCCGAACCTCGAGAAGACTCCTGTCCGAGTTCACGGCAACGTCCGCCAGGGCGTAGTAGTCGGGCAGACTCTGGTAGGGAATCCAGCCGGCCAGGTGGTAACGGCTCTTGAATGTGGATCGGTCGATCAGAGTGGCGAAATGGCCGTAGGTTGACGAATCCTGCTCGCCCAGGTCTCCTCCCGTCGCGACGAAGTGGATGTTCTCATTGTGGCCCATGGCCTTCTCTACTCCGAGGAACAGAGTGTCCACGTCGCACCAGGTGTTGAACCCGCCCGACCACAGCACGACGAAGGCATCCTCGGGCACCAGTGTGCCACGTAGCGGGGTTGCCTCCCTCCTGGAAAGCGAGGGATCCAGGGCGCAGGGGATGGTGTGCACCATGCGATAGTATGCGGTGCGACGGCTCATGCGGCCTGCCAGGGAGAGTTGGCCCTCCATGGCGTGGGATTGCGCTTTGCTCACCGCCGAAAACCGATCTCCGCGCTGGAGTACGGGCATCAGCATGTCGTAGTAGAGCTGCATCACGTCATCATTGCCCGTCAGCGCCGCCTTGGCCTGTCCTTCCGCCAGCGGTTCGCCAAAGAGGTCCATCCATACGGGCATGTCACCGGCGATCTGCGCGGCCCGGAACGAGGGGAGAAAGGTCACGGCGACCAGACACCGGGGGACCCACTGCCCAAGTACATCGCGAAGGGTGTCGCCCGTCATGAACTCCTCGTCGTTGAGGGCGCGGTAGTGGGCGATGGCCAGGCCGGGCGGTGGCGGCGCGTCCGGCGCGGCGCCGGCGTCGCCGTAAGTGCGCACCACCAGCGATACATCGTGTCCCCCGGCGGCGAGACCTCGAACGAACTGCGCGGTCCGGATGCCTGGCGCATGCGTCCTGTCTGACTCCTGGCCTGGCAGGGGTCCCATTCCGAGCACGGTAACGTTCACGGCGCAACCTCCTGGGGAACGAACAATGGCGGCCGTCTCCTTCGCTCGAGTACCCATCTGGGCAACTCGGGAACAAGGGCCGCATACGCACGGCCTACACCCTGGCGGGCCGCTGAGGACAGAGAAGAGCGCAGCCACGCGCGCTCCGAAGGCAAGAAGCGAGTCCGCAGGGCATCGAGGGTGTAGTGTTTCATCACGAACCTGAGCCTGTTCCGGTGGTACGAGAAGTGGTACCTCGGGCTATCCTTTCCCGTCGTCACCGCCTCGAAGTGCCGGGCGGTGACCGAGAGTGCGACCAGCGACGGGATGCCGATCGCACGGGCGCGGATGCAGAAATCCGTCTCCTCAAAGTAGGCGGGGGCGAAGCGGACGTCAAAGCCGTCGAGCCGGTCGAACACCGGCGTGGGGACCACGAAGAGGGCCCCGGCGACGTAATCAGAGGTGACGAAACCCCGGGCTGGGAGCTCGTGCGCCTGGATTCCGCGATGGGGATGTTGGGTCAGCGCGTTGGGCAGCACGACCCCCCCGGCGTGCTGTATCGTGGTCTGCTCCGGTTCGAACAACAGCGCGCCGAGGATCGCATTGGGATGGATCCGAGCGCTCTCTCGGAGGCGGTCCAGGGCGTCCGGCGAGAGAAGGAGATCCTGGTTGAGAAAGACGATCAGGTCAGCGGCCGCATCCGCCGCGCCGAGATTGCAGGCTCCCGCGAAGCCCAAAGCGCGCTGCCGGGCGATGACGGGCACGGCATCGCCGAAACGATAGCCGATCGCCGCGGTCGTCCCGTCCCATGAACCGTTGTCCACCACCACGAGCCGGTCCCGGGCCCGGAGCTGCGGCAGGGTGCGATCGAGACACGCCAGTGTGAGTTCGCCACCATTGTGGGACGGGACTACGACCAGCAGGCTGGGGCGCGGGGCGGGGCGCGAATGGGGTGTGCTCATGCGGCATCGTCATCACGGAAACAGATCCGAAACCCGACCCACTGGCCGCACCATTCCTCAGGAAGCGCCTGCCGCGCCGCGGCGCGGCACTGGTCTGCGCTGGCGATCCACGAACCCCCTCGAACCACCCGAAGGCCGAGGAGACCTGCCTCGAGATCGCTGCACCACTCCGCGACTCCTCCCGCCAGATCGTGGATTCCAAATGGTGACACATCGTCCCGGAACACACCGACTGGCTCAAGGCCCGGAGGCCCGGGGCGGGAGTCGCGCATCTTGCATCGGCGGGGGTCGAACACCTCACCCCAGGGGTACGCGCGGCCCTGGCTCGCCCGCGCAGCCTTCTCCCATTCGGCTTCGGAGGGAAGCCTGAAGTGGCGATGCTCTTGAGCACCCAGCCACGTGCAGTACTGTGACGCGGCCTCCCAGCTCACGCCCACGGCGGGTATCTCCAGTTCGAACATGCCACGGTACCGGATGGTCGAATCGAGGCGGAGTCGCCCGGGGACCGGGAGGTAGCGCCCCTCCGTCGTACGCAGGGCCAATGCCTGGCCATCCTCGCCGCGCGGCAGCAGCCGCTCATCGAGCGGGTGGGGGAGGGAGTCCAGGAAATCACAGTACTGACGGAAGGTGACAGGGAAACGGGCCATGAAGTAGTCACCCAGGAGCATGTCCCGCTCGAACCCGGCGCCGGGTGCCCGGGGATCACCGCCGAAGCGGAAGCTGCCGCCGGGAACGTGAACCATCTCTTCGCCCAGCCACGCCTGTCGGAACAGCTTAACGAATATCCGTTCCTCGCGCCCACAGACAAGATTGAGGGCCAGAGTCGAGACGGCATACCCCTGGGCCCGGATTTCGGCGAGCCACGGCCCGCTCTCGAGGCCTTCGAGGGTTCGGGGGGTCGACACCATGAGGGGTTCCCCGTGTCGCAGCATGACGCCCTCTTGATCGAGAAGACGCCACATGCATACCGATCCCCGGGGCTCGCTGTCGATGATCAGCGCGGCCCCCCTGCTCAGCCGCTCACGGAAGTCCTTGCCTCCGAAGAGGATGGCAAGATCCCTGTGGTGGCGGGCGCCAGCCCACTGCGCCCGCTCTTCCGCTCCTGACATGGCCATCCAGTGCAGCGAGGCCAGAGAGGATCGGGCCCGGGCATTGGAGGGATCCTTCACCAGGAGCCGGTGGCACGCCAACGCGGCCCGATCCCATGCCTGCACTTTCTGCGCGTTCAGCAGCGCCGCTTCCGCGGTGAGCTCATTGGCGCGAACGTACCCTTGCTCGGTTGACAAGGCAACGACCCCGGGCAGATCCCGGAGTGCATCCCCTGCGGAATCAAGGCGCTCCACGGCACGGATGTAGGCCTGGCAGTCCTGCGCCACGCTTTGTTCCTCGGCACGGAGATGGGCGGTCTGGGCGGCCAGAAAGGCACGCTCCCGTTCGTCGAGCATACCGCTTTGCTCGAGGTCGCGCAGCAGTGCCAATCGTGGCCCCTCGATTCGGCTCTCGAACGTACGGGACAGGGCGATCTCGAGGCTGAGCGACTGCCGTAGGGCTCGCGCCTCCAGGAACTCGGGACCGAACAGCTCCAGGATCGGTGTTGCGAAGCATCGGGGGATCTCCAGCCCGGCGTGTCCGTCGATCCACACACCGCGAAGGAGACGCACCGCCACCAGTTTGCGGGCCAGCGCGATCGTCTCGTCGGCGGGAAGGCCGACGGTGGGGGCAACCTCGCTCATCGTCGCGCGCCCTCTCCCTGTCGCCAGCGCGGCGATGATGAGACGGGCCGGCCCCTGCCACCGCAGTGCAATGGCGCCAAGGGCATCCCGTAGATGCGCCTTCCGCAGGGCGTCGAGACTCCAGGCCGAAGTATCCCGCCCCCGCTCGATCCACCGGAACGCCAGTTGGAGTTCGAATGGCAACCAGCCGTCCTCGAAGAGCTCCGACGTGATCCGGCTGGCCAGTTCGGCGGCTACGCCTGCGCGCCCAAGGAGAGCAATCACCAGTTCAGGCTCGCTCGGAGGGAGTGCCAGGAGTGCCGGTGCCAGCCCCGCCCTCTGCGCGTCGGCCATGGCGTCGGCGCCGTGGGCGGTCTGGGTGACCAACACGAGCCGGCCGGATCGGCCGCGGGTCGCTAACTCATGGATTACCTCTCCGCACGCGTCATCCGCCCACGGCCAGCCCGGCGGACACGGCCAATGACGATGATCGTCCACGGCAACCACCGTCCGCCCCAAGGACACGGCGGACTCGAGGGCTTCGCGCAGCCTCCCCGACGGCAGTGGCCGGGGGAGGTAGACGGTGCGCCATCCCAGGTCAGTGATCGCGGGCAGCACACCGGCCGTGAGCAGGGAAGTACGGCCGGACGCATCGGGGCCATTGAGCAGGGTGAGCGGGCTCTCAAGCACCACACGAACGAGATCCCCTAAGACCCGGGACAAGGAGCGGAACTTGTCTTCGGATCCCGGTGTGTAGGGTCCCCCGCCCGGAGCGGGTGCGGGGGTGGCGTCAGATCGGGGACCCATGGCGACCAAAGCGGCCTGGAAGTCCACCAAAGTCAGCGGCAACGTCGAGACCAGCGGCGGGATATCCCGCAGCGTGGTCCACCCGAGGTCGCGCTCGGGCACGATCGCCCTCAACGCGGCGGGACCCCGGCCGTCATCAGGGTGCACGCCCACGGACACGATCTCGCGCATTCCCCCCTCGCTCATGACGGCTCCCAGGTCCTCAGGAGAGGAGTACATCATAACGGTGTGCGCACGCTCGTGAACGGGTCCGCCGTCGCCGGCATCATGCGCGCTCACGAAATCCTGGGCCGTCTGATCGTCGCGGTGAACGAGCACCAGCGGCCGCTGGGCGAGAAGAAGCCGGGAGAGGTCGGGATTGCGCCCGGGTTCGCGCACCAGGACGGCGGAACTTCGGCTCCAGAGGCTGGCGAGAAGGGCCTTGGCCTGGTCGATCCGCATCTGACGCCCGGCCGAACTCGCGACGTCACGGATGGCCCGGAACGTGCGCGGCCGCCCCTCCGGATCGGGCTCAAGCATTGAGTCCACCAGCGCTCCCACGCGAGGGTCGACGTCCGGTCGGACCGCAGCCACCTTTTGGATCGGCTGAAGCGAGAGCGGCAGCTCCTCCTCGCCGCACTTCTCGTGGCACAGGAGCCCGGTGAGAAGTTCGTACAAGGTCGCACCCAGGGAGAATACCTCGCTGGAGATCGTCAGGGGCCCTCCCGCGAGGACCTCGGGCGCCATGTAGGCGGGAGTGCCCGCCAAGGGGATATCTGCGCGGCTGAGAAGCATAGCCGTCCCAAAGTCCACCAGAGCCAGCGTTCCGTCCCCCCGCACCATGAAGTTGGACGGCTTGAGGTCGCCATGGAGCATACCCTTGGCGGTCGCGGCTTCCAGGGCAGGACACACTGCGTCCAGGAGATAGAGCGCCTGGAAGACCGAGCATGGCCCCCTGGCAGCAAGATCATCGGCCAGCGTTGGCCCTTCCACCAACTCCATGACAAGATAGGGTAACCCTCGCTCCCACCCCAGGTCATGGATTCGCGCAATCGCGGGGTGCACGAGGGCACGGCCGAACCGTGCTTCCCATGCGGCTTGATCCGGGTCGATTGCGCCGCCGAGGAACTTGAGCGCAACGGATAAGTCGAGTTTGATGTCGTGAGCCTGGAAAACGGTTCCGTAGCCGCCCTTCCCCAGTTGCGACACGATGCGGTACCGCGTGCCGACGGTCTCCCCCGGACGGGGAAGCCGCGCAGCGGCGACGGGGACCGTCTGAGTGGAGCGAACGCGCTTCACCGCGGGTCGCTCCTCTCCGGCCGGCTCACGACGCCTTCCGACCGGCCTCCCTCATCGCGAGCTCGATCTCGACTGGCCGCACTGCTGGCACTCCCCGCCGCGGATCGAACGGGCGCGGCTTCCCGCGCCCAGCGGCGGCGGTCGGTCGCGCAAGAAACGGGGTTCCCGCGCTCAGCCGAGGGTGTGGCTCTGGCCTGGGGCGAGCAGCACGGGAGTCGCAAGGTTGGCACGAACCACTTCGTCCACCCAGGGTGCGATGTCCTGGGTAATCGCGTCGAAAGTATTGAAATGAATGGGTATGACCACATTCGGCCGAAGGAGCTTGAGCGCCCTCAGGGCATCGCGCGGCCCCATGGTGAAGCGATCGCCGATGGGCAGGATCGCGACATCGAGGCCCTCATCTCCGATGAGCGCCATGTCGCCGAACAGGCCCGTGTCTCCCGCGTGGTAGACGGTGGCGTTGGGGAGACGCAGGAGCAACCCCGCGGGGTTCCCGCCATACGAACCGTCGGGAAGGGACGATCCATGAAGCGCCAGGGTGAGCTTGAGTGAACCCCATGGATAGCGCACCTCGCCGCCGAGATGCTGCGGACTCACGTTCTTGATCCCATGGTGCGATGAAAGGTAGGTCACGATTTCGTAGTTGGCGATCACCGTGGCACCCGTCCGGTGCGCAATCGCCGGTGTGTCCCCCAAGTGGTCCCCATGGCCATGAGTAAGGAGAATGTAGTCGGCGCCGACCTCATCGGCGCGAATGGTCGCTTGGGGGTTGCCGGTCAGAAACGGATCGATGAGCAGCCGGTGCGAATCCGTCTGAATGAGAAACGCAGCATGGCCAAGCCAGGTCAGTTGAGTGGGCATCATCCCCCCTCAGTGTCTAGAGGAACCCTAGCCAATCTCCCAGCAGGAACTGGAACCTGCCGATCAAGAGCGTAATACGGCTCATGACCGTGTAGCCGAAGGATGCGCCGAACCCGATCATCAAGGTGACGATCCCGATCTTGGAGGCGGCGCCCAGCGGCCCACGATGTTCGGCGGAGAAGAAGAAGTAGAGCAAGACGGTGATGACACCGACGAAAAGCAGGAAGGACGAGACGCCGGCGCCGAGGGACCCCTGATCGAAAACGTTGATCATGGTGACCTGCATTTGCTTGATCACACGGGCCTGGATGGTGGAAGGCACGCTGTACCCCGCGCCCGCGGCAACGTAGAACGCCACCGGATACCGGCTGAGCCAGGACCTCTTGGGGAACAGCCGCGCGAACGCCATGAGGCCGAGCACGGCACAGCCTGCGAACAGGAGGTTCCCCTGTTTCACCAACGGAACGTAGAGCTTCTTGAAGATCGCGGAGTAGGCATACTGGACCAGATAGTAGCCGGCCGATACCCCGACGAGCATATGCTCCATCACCTTGAACATCGGGTTATCCTTCCAGAGGAAGGAGAACCCTGCCAAGGTCAGGATGGCGGCGAGCCAAACGCCGGGCTCAGGCGACAGGTGCATGGTTCCTCCCGGTCGAGGCGCCGGCCCTGCCGCGCCATTTGGTTGCTGCATACCCGATATTGCCGAGGACCACCATCATCACGATGAAGAGGTGCGAGATCGTCTGGGCGTCCATGCCGCGGATGCCGTCGCCGGGGGTCTGGATGAGGGTCTCATACTCCGCGGCGCCCTTGAGGCCGCCCAGAAACCCCACCAACTGGCCGGAGTCATGGTAGGGGTAGAGCCGCACAGCTTCCACCGCGGTAGCGCCCACGGCCACGGCGGCCCCGTACCGGTCGTGGGCATATTGGGCCCACAACTGCGGCATCGCGGTGGACGACAGGCAGATGACCAGTCCCATGTTACGGTAGCTCTTGACGCCTCGCATCATGGGGAACGAGTCCAGCGCGGTGCCGTACTGATCGGTGGGGAACACCATGGCCACGTCCTCGCCCATGCGGAGCATGGCGGCGGTGCCATCCGGGATGTAGCCGAGGAAAAGCCAGTTGCGGCCATACTCCATCCCCGCAATGGCGGCCTCCTGACGGAGCAGGTTCTCCGCCAGACCCACGCCTCCGGGGAGAAGGGTCATTCCCATGACGCGGGCGCGGCGCTGGAAGAGGTGCTTGAGGAACGCCGCCGCCATCGGATCGAGTTCGGCAATGGTCGCGGGCTCGTAGTCGAAGCTCATCAGAACGGCGCTGCTCTCCGGCATCTGCTCTATGAAACGGTGAATGTCGCGGACCTGGGATGTCACCTCGGTGCTGAACCCTATCGGCCACAGCAGGGGAATCACGATGGAGAAGGCGACTCCCCAGTAGATGATGGTGCGATCCAGCCCCTTCATGCCCGCCACGACGTCACTCCCCCTTGCCCAGGTACGACTGCTCGATGCCGATGATGATTTTCAGGGCCGTGGAGGTCATGCCGAGGCCGACTCCGATGAGGATGCCCCGCTTGGCAGCGGTGTTCGGGTAGTCGAGGATCCATGTGGCAAGGTCAGCGAGCGATACGCCGCCAATGACCATGTTCTCACCCGCGGGAACCCGCCCGAGCATGACGATCACGCCCGACAAGAGCAGGAGCGTCGCCGTGACGTTCCGGGCTCTGAACGACCGGTAGGCGGCCGTGGCGATGAAGAAACCCAGCAAGCTGAACATGGTCGCCTGCCCAGGCACCTGCACGTTGGTGAAGAGCCAGGAATACGGACCCGTCTCGATGCCCCAGAAGATTGCGGCCAGCACCATGGCGAACAGGCTGGCGAGTGCGATGATGCTGTATCCGTATCCCTGTTTCCGGAAGCGCACCCGCAGGGCGTGATGACGGATGAGCGTCATCGTTCCCACGATGAGGACACACCCGAACACCACCTGCTTCCAATCCAACACCATGTTGTAGAGCATCTGGAGTTGCGGGTGGGGGACGAAGAACTGGACGATCATGAACACGCCCACCGTGAACGCCAGGATCATGGGAAGAGTTCGCCGGAACATCAGCGGAACGCCCCCGCGAACTGGGTGTCGCCCGCGATGGAAAGCAGTGTGCCGATCAGGATGAGCGCCAGGACGGCTGCCTTGGCAAAGTCCTGCGCCTTGAGGCTTCCCAGAAGCATCGGTTCGCGCGAGAGATACACGCTGGCGGCGTAGAGTTCTTCGCCGATGAGAGTGTAGTCGCACGACGTGATGAAAAACGGAAGCTGGGCGTCGGAGTCGGTGCCGGCGATCTGTATGGCGCCGGTAGTGTTGCCGGTCTCCGAGAGAATGAGCGACTCAGCGTAGAACATGCCCAGGAGGAAGTTTGCGGCAGGGCGCTCCCGGAGCATGATGCCGCTGACGGCCGCCGCGTAACCGAACTGGCTGTAGGTGACGTAGTAGATATCGTCCTGAATGTAGAGGTCGGGCCGGCCGATCTGATTGTAGGATTCCTTGACGATCTCCTGGGCAACCGCCATCACGATCGGGTCGCGGTTGGGGACCATGAGCCGCGTGCCGTACTCGCCGGCCTTCTTGGCCACCTGAGCCAGAATCTGCACCGACGCGATGGTGGCGACATCTTCCATGGAACTGATGCCGGGAATGTACATGATAGGCTTGCCCATCTCGGTGGCGCGGCCTATCGCCTCGTCGACGGCCTCCAGGCCGGCGATACGCCGGATGAACATCTGACGCCCCGACCGGGCATGATATGTAAACCACAGCAGGAGTCCCGTGAACAAGACCACCCCGAAGAAGACGGCGATGCGGTCAGTCCGGAACCACTGGAGCGAGGGCGTACCCTCGGCCCGGGCAAGCACCGTGATAGTGGACGGGAATACCGCTTCGATCTCGTAGGTGTACCGCTGGCCGTTGGTCAACCGCTCGTCGAAGAAA
Source organism: Candidatus Eiseniibacteriota bacterium (assembly GCA_025453925.1). GTDB lineage: Bacteria > JAFGKV01 > JAFGKV01 > JAFGKV01 > JAFGKV01 > JAFGKV01. The sequence continues at coordinate 17,933 of JALOPK010000016.1, forward strand.
GTGCTGTCCCCAAAAGCGAGATCCGCCCGTTTGCCCCGCGGTTCGCCGGAGCCGTCGGTTCGGAAGAGCCCCAACGAGATCACGGACTCGGCAACGGCCGAGCGCGCCACGGGCTCCCAACGCAGCGTCAGCGACCCGCCACCGTCATGGGGCGTGTCCACCACCTCGAAATCGATGGCAGCGGCGCCTGTGGCAACGAGAACGCTGAGGAAGACTGAGAATGCCGAATACGTCATTGGTAGCGGTCCTTGGGGCCTGTCCCGGGGATCACACGAGAGGACAGCAAGGTAGGAAGGGCACTCCAGGCTGTCCAGGGAAACACCACGGTGCCTGGGCGAGATGGCGGCCCCGGGGTCAAGGTAGTTGACAAGGGGCCTCTGACGTCCAACACTCCCCTCTGCAGGCGGGCGCATAGGCCGCCGCTGTTGTGTAACGTCTCTCTAGGGAGGATTGCCGTGATTGCCCTTCGACTCGTCGCTCTCCTGCTCCTCGCCTCGGCTGAAGCGGGCTGGGGAGATCCCGATGACCATCTTGTCATGTTGAGTTCCTGGACCATTGACACCCGCGCCCCCGGCCCCCAGGTGCCCTCGGACCTGAGGGGGAGCATCGGGCCCGGCCTCACCTACGCCATCGTCAAGTTCGCCGCGCCGGCGGGTGACGCGCCGGCAACCCTCCGCGCCCGCGGCGCCGAACCGGTCCGCTACCTTCCGCACCACGCGTGGGCGGTGCGGGGGAAGGAGGCGGACGTTCTCGGGTGTCGCGACCTGGCGGGGGTCACATGGGTCGGCCCGTACCATCCCGCGTACAAAATCGCGCCCTATGCCGGTGAGCAGGAGTTCCTGAATCCGGCGCGAAGTGCCGATCCCCTCCTGTGGCTGAAAATCCGCTTGTTCCCCGGGGAGCAGGGCAGCAACGTGGGAGACCAGGTCAGGTCGCTGGGCGCCAAGGTCGATGAGATCATCGCCAAGCCGTTGGGCGACATGCTGGTGGTCCGTGCGCCGAAGGACCTCCTCACCCCCCTCGCCCGTCTCGCCGCGGTTGAGTGGATCGAGGAGATCCCGGACTACTTCCTGCTCAACAACAGAACGCGGTGGGTCCTCCAGAGCAATCAGACCGATCAGACTCCCCTGTGGAACCGGGGGCTCCACGGCGAGGGCCAGATGATCGGCATCATGGACTCCGGCCTCGACTACAACTCCTGCTTCTTCCGTGATCCCGAGGGTGATCCCATCGGCTCGAACCATAGGAAGGTGCAGGCCTACCGGCTCACGGGCGGGGCAGCGTATGACGGCTGTGACACGGGCCATGGCACGCATGTAATGGGGACGGTCCTCGGAGAGGACCTCTTCGGCTCGAACAGCGCCTACAACGGCCTGGCCTACAAGGCCCGGTGCACGTTTCAGGACGTGGGCCAGGACGACTCGTGGTCATGCAGCACCGGTTCCGTGAGCATCCCCGGCGACCTCGAGCCCTCCTATCAGAACTCTCTCAATGATGGGGCATACCTGCACACCAACAGCTGGGGATCGAGCTCGAACACGTATGACTCGATGGCGCAGGACGTCGACAACTTCATGTGGAACCACAAGAACTTCCTCATCTTCTTCGCCATGGGAAACTCGGGGCCGGGCTCCGGCACCATCGGCAGCCCCGCGACGGCGAAGAACTGCGTCTCGGTCGGCGCCACCCAGCAGGCACCAACCCAGAACTCCATGGCCTCCTACTCCAGCAGGGGGCCGGCGTCCGACCAGCGGCGCAAACCGACGATCGTGGCCCCGGGGGGAGACACGGGCAACTATATCAACTCCGCCAACAACCACACGGGCAATCCGCCTGCCCAGACCTGCAATGTGCAGGGCAATCCGTTCATGGGAACGAGCATGGCCACCCCCGCCTCGGCGGCATCGGGACTGCTGGTGCGTCAGTACTTCACCCAGGGGTACTACCCCACCGGTGCGCCCGTGCCCGGGAATGCCCTTGTGCCGTCGGCAGCATTGATCAAGGCCATGCTGGTCAACTCCGGCACCACCATCGGTGGCGCCTTCCCTGACAACAACCAGGGATGGGGAAGGATTCTCCTGGACGATGCCCTGTTCTTCCCGGGCGATCTCCGCCAAATGGCGGTGGTTGACGAGACTGCGGGGATCAGCACCGGACAGACTCGTTCCTACCAGTATCAGGCGGGCGCCTCCCAGCCCCTGGAGATCGTCGTGGTGTGGACCGACTATCCCGCCTCCACCGGAGCGAGCATTGCCCTGGTGAACGACCTCGATCTGGAAGTGTCGACGCCGTCGGGTACGTTCCTGGGGAACGTCTATGCCAACGGTCAATCCTGCGCAGGGGGAAGCGCGGATCGGAGGAACGTGGTCGAGTGCGCCCAGTTCAACTCTCCGGTGGCGGGCAGCTATACGGTCACGGTGCGTGCGTACACTACCCCCCACGGCCCCCAGCCGTTCGCGGTGGTCGTCACCGGCGATCTCGGCGGAGGCTCCTCGGACACCCAGCCCCCGGGGTCCATCGGCGACCTCCAGATCACGCCGGGGACGGTGGGGGGGATCCGCCTGGTCTGGAGCAACCCCGGGGACAACGTGGGCGTAACGAGGTTCGAGATCTACCGATCCCCATCGAGCTTCTTCATCCCCACGCTGGGCAGCGAGTACCACACGCTCACGGGTAACCCGCCTGCGTGCGTCTGGAACGACGCATCCGCGGGAACCACCCCCGGCGAGCAGCTCTTCTATCGCATCATCGCGGGGGACGCGGCGGGGAACCGATCGGCGCCTTCGAACACCGCGGGCGAGACGGTGTGGGAACTCGAGGACGCGCGATAGGGCTCGGCATGCTCCGGAGTGCCCTCGCCTTCCTGCCCATGGCGGCCGTCGCGGTCGCCGTGGTGCTCGCCGGGCGGGGACCGGGGCCCGAAGATCTTCCCCAGCTGCTCCTTCAGCCGACCCCTCAGTCCCCGCCGGGACCACGGCTCGACCCCGGTCTCCTGGGCGAGGGCTGGGAGGAGGCCTTTGAGCCCGAGACCTTCGGGCCTGAGGAGCTCTATGCTAAGATCAACGGGGGCGCAGATGTGTACCTGTCCCATGGGTTCAGGCAACTCAAGGTCCATTCCTTCCTGCACGCGTCCAGCGGCGACTACGTGGAGGCGTTTCTGTT
>JALOPK010000191.1 GCA_025453925.1 Candidatus Eiseniibacteriota bacterium
CGCCTGGTAGCGGAGGACTGGGGATGCCAGAGGGTGGCAGATGGGACTGCGGAGCGTGTGACTGCGACAGCCAAGGATCGAGGTCTTGCAGCAGCCGCGGGAGAGCTGCTGAACGCGTGGTCACTTCCGCTGCCTCCGAGAGCGAACAGATTTCGCCCGGTGCCCTTCTGGATCTGGTCAAGCGCCGTTCTATTTGGCGGGGAAACGACACTCCAATGGTGCTGGCGGCTTAGCTTTGTCTTCATGGTGCTCGCGCTATGGACGGCCCTTGTCCGCCTGTCGAACCGGCACATCGCGACCATGCTGACTGTGGTGGTCGCGGTGGCGCCTGCCACCCAGGGGCTTCTCTCTTGGATGTCGCTCGCCGCCTACATCTTGATGAGTGCGTTCCTGCTGAGCGGATTCGTCCTCCTCACAGGCCATGGACGCAGAGTCACCGTCCTGGCTGGCTGGGTTCTGTTGTTCCTGGGGCTCCTTTCACGAGAAGCTGCGTTCGTGCTCCTGCCGGGCGCCTTTGGGCTGTACTTTTTCGTTCAGGGGAGGAGGGTATCAGCCCTCTTCTTCCCGGTCCTCTGTGCCCTTGCCTGGGTGCTGCTTCATCCAAGCCCCCGTCTTTCCATTGCCGCGTTGACCACCGACCTGCCGCTCTTCCTTCGGGGATCCCTGCTCACTGCCGGCGTCATGGGAGCCTCCGTGGTACGCAACTTGGGGTTGCTGACCATTGCCCCGTTTGTCGTGGCACTCTGGCCGTTCCGCGTTCTCGCGCTCGTGCCGGTGCTTCTGCTCGCCGTTCTAACCCCCTACGGCCAGTTCCTGCTGCTCATATTGCTCACGCTTTCAGTATTGCGCCGAAGCAGCGACGCGCTTTTCGGCGTGGCGTGGGCAGCCATGACCGTGGGGAGCGTCGTCGCGTATGGCTCCTTCGCACCCAGGAATTCCTTTGAGCTCCTGGTCGGTCTTGCCTTGGGCCTTGCGCCGAGCATGAAGCGCTTGTCAAGGAACCGGCTCTTGCTCCTGCAGCCATTTGTCCTTTGGCATGTCGCCACGTGCCTGTGGCCCAATATGCTGTTCAGCTCGGAGTGTGGAAGGTCAATTGTGTATTACGCCGATCAGCGATATCGGGCCCTGCGCCAAGTTACGGAGTGTCGAGAGAGGGAGTGGCTCACCCTGGCCGGGAAGGCGCATGCGCAATGGGTATTGACCACGAGCGCTGCTCTGGGGTGCGGGCAGTCCAACGAACGCATCGAACCGCTGTGGCGTGCGGGTGATCTGCATCGAATCGGAAGGCCGGTGCTGTTGCACGGGCTGCACTACGAGTACAGAGTGGACTACGCATTTGACCACACCCATCTGTGGGAGTGGAGTCCTTTGACCTGGGCGTTGTTTGAGCCTGGCAGCAAGGGCCGCAGGGCGATTCCCCACCCGCGTGAGTCGCCGTCAAACAGCAGCGGCATTGTGATTCCGAATGATGACCTCCGGATCTGCGTGCTCGACAGCGTGAGGAAAGACCCACCCCTCGGCAGGAGTCGAGCATCTACTCACTGGAGAGCTGGCTCATCGGAGCTCATCGACAGAAGTTCGGTTGATGCATGGCTAGACGAGGTCTGGCGAAGGGAAGCAGAAAGGCAGGATCCCACGACGGTGTTCACGTCGGGCTCATTCCTTGAACTTGAGCTCGGACGACTCCTCGTCGGCGACGATGGGTGGCTGGATACCGGCGAACTCCACTATCTCCGGGAGAAAGCGCGACGATAGCAGGGGTAACGGGTACCGGATTCCTGCCCGGGGTCATGGTCAGAGCACCGGGAGGAATTCAAGGGCTTTCCATGTGCCGCCTGACGCCGAGCAGCGAGGGAGCCTATCGAGGAGATGCGGCGCGGGCGAGTTCCTGCAGAGCTTTGCCCGCGGCCTTGGCTCCTTCTCCCGTGATGGCGGAGAACTGGATGATGTCGTCGCGAGGGACACCAGTTCCGTCGGCAAGCGCCTGCAGCAGCGCCGCCCGTTGGCCCCTCGGCACCTTGTCGGCTTTGGAGGCGATCACCACAGCGGGGATATCCCGCTCCCTCAGCCAGCCCGCCATCGCGTGGTCCATCTCCGTGCAGCCACGCCGCAGGTCGGCGACCACCACCACTCCCCGCAGGGTCGGCCGTTGGCTGAGATACCCTTCGACCAGCGGATGCCAGCGCTCCCTGACCCGGTCTGGAAGCCGGGCCCACCCATAGCCCGGCAGGTCCACGAGACAGATCGGAGCGCCCTTCTCTGGCGACCACAGATAGAGGCGGAGAGTTCTCGTCTTGCCGGGCGTGCGGCTGATGGGGGCGAGACGCCTGCCCAGCAGCGCGTTGATCAGCGATGACTTACCCACGTTCGAGCGGCCGGCGAAGGCGATCTCCCCGTGGAACGGCTTGGGGAGATCCGCGAGGGCAGCGCAGGATCTCAGTTCGATGGGTTCGGAAACGCTCATGCTCTCATCCAGGCGGAGGGAGTTCCTCAGGTCGGACCGGCGTCACGGAGGGGACACCCAGTGGAGATCCACGCTCTACCGGGTTTCGGTCCCCGTGAGTTGCACCAGAGTGAGGGGATTCTCCACGAACGCCAAGGAGAGTACGTCATCCATGGAGCGCACCAGCCGGAACTCAAGACCACGCTTCGCCTGAGGTGGTATCTCCTTGAGCTCTCGGGCATTCTCCGCGGGGAGGAGGATCTCCTTCACGCCGCTCCGCTGGGCGGCTACCGTCTTCTCGGGAAGCCCTCCCACCGGCAGAACGCGGCCCCGCAGGGTGATCTCACCGGTCATGGCCACGGTCCTCTTCACCGACCGACCCGTGAGCGCCGAGATCATGGCCGACGCCATGGCGATTCCGGCGGACGGGCCGTCCTTGGGGATGGCCCCCTCGGGAATATGCACGTGGATATCGTAGTTCAGGTGGAACTTGGGATCCAGCCCCAGCGCCGCGGCGCGGCTGCGGATGTACGTCAGTCCCGCCCGGGCGGATTCCTTCATCACATCACCCAACTGCCCCGTGAGCACCACCTCCCCCTTACCCGGGGTGACGATGGCCTCGATGGTCAAGATGTCGCCGCCGACCTCGGTCCACGCGAGCCCCGTGGCGGACCCCACACCAACCTCTTCGTCCAGTTCCGACTCGCGGTAGGGCGGCGCGCCGAGGAAGGCCTGGAGCCGTCGCGGCGTGACCACGATCCGGCAGTCCGCTCCTTCCTTGGCGATGCGGCGCGAAGCCTTCCGGCAGATGCTGGCAAGGCTGCGCTCCAGGTCACGGACTCCCGCCTCCCTGGTGTAGCGGCCGATCATGGCATTGAGCGCCGAGCGCTCGAACCGAAGCTGATCGGGGGCTATCCCATGGGAGGAGAGCAGCTTGGGGATGAGGAACTGCTCGGCGATGCCCATTTTCTCATGACGCAGATAGCCGGGCATCCGGATGATCTCCATACGGTCCCGGAGCGCGGGGGGAATGGCATGGGTGATGTTCGCGGTGGTGATGAACATCACGTCGGAGAGGTCGAACTCCACCTCGAGGTAGTGATCGCTGAACGAGTCGTTCTGTTCCGGATCCAGCACCTCCAAGAGCGCGGCCGACGGATCTCCCCTGAAGTCAACGCTCATCTTGTCCACTTCGTCCAAGAGAAACACGGGATTCCGCGTGCCGGCCTTGCGCATGCTTTGGATGATCCGGCCGGGGAGCGCCCCAACATAGGTTCTCCGGTGGCCGCGAACCTCGGCCTCGTCGCGCACCCCTCCCAGGCTGATCCGCACGAACTTCCGCCCCAAGGCCCTGGCGATGGACTTGCCGAGAGACGTCTTCCCCACGCCCGGAGGCCCCACCAGGCAGAGGATGGGCCCCTTCAGCCGCTTCACCAGCTTCAGTACGGCGAGGTACTCGAGGATGCGCTCCTTCACCTTCGCCAGTCCGTAGTGATCTTCATCGAGGATTCGCTCCGCCTCGACGATGTCCAGCTGGTCCTCGGTTCGCGCGGTCCACGGCAGGGACACGAGCCAATCGAGATACTGGCGGACCACTCCGGTTTCGGGGGTCATGGGGGGGAGCCGTTTCAGACGCGCGAGCTCCTGCTCCGCCTTCTCCTTGACCTTGGCCGGCATCTCGGCGGCGGAGATCGCCGCCTCCAGCTCCGAGAGCTCATCCGAGCCTTCCTCGTCGTGCCCGAGCTCGCGCTGGATGGCGCGGAGCTGTTCGTTCAGATAGAACTCCCGCTGGTTCTTCTGAACCTGGTTCCGCACCTCTTCCTCGATCTTGCGTTCAAGCCGCAGGATGTCCAGCTCCTGGGCCAGCACATGGGCCAGGAGGGTCAGATGCGACATCAGGTCGAACTCCTCCAGGAGCGCCTGTTTGGTCTCGTTCGCCACCAGCAGATGGGCCGACACGACGTGGACGAGTCTGGACGGACTGGTGATGTCCTGGACGGACGCCAGCAGGTCATCCGGCAACCGTCGGTGGAGGGAGACATACTCGGCGAAGCTCCCCTTCACCGTCCGGAGCATGGCCTCCAGCTCCGGCGAGGCGCCTGCCGGCTCGGGCTCTCCGCGGGCGAGCACGGCATCGCGGTGGTCGCCCCGGATGATGAAGCGCTTCACCGCGGCGCGGCCCAGGCCCTCCACCATGATCTTGGCGGTCCCGTCAGGCATGCGCAGCAGTTGGAGCACCGCCGCGACGCAGCCGACTCGGTACAGGTCCTTGCTCTGAGGCTCGAGGACTTCCGGGTGCTTCTGCGCGACGAGAAAGAGCAGTTTATCCTCGTTGATCGCCCGTTCCAGAGATACCAGAGAGCGATCTCTCCCCACCAGAAGGGTCGTCATCATGTACGGATGCATGATGAGATCCCTGATGGGCAGGACGGGCAGGCGGGATTTCACGTCTATGGTTCCCGTGTCTCGGTATAGCTTGAGAAGGGGTTCGCTGGGTGTCATGGGGTTCGTCCCGGGGCGCGCGATCAGGAGGCCTTCTTTTCCTCTGCCATCACGAGCAGAGGAGGAGCCTTCCTGCGCACAGTGTCTGCGGTGATGATGACCTCGCTGATGTCCGTCCGCGAGGGGACATCGTACATGAGGTCGAGCATTGCCTCTTCCATGATCGCTCTGAGACTCCTGGCGCCGCTTCCTCGCCGAATCGCTTCGTCGGCGATCGATGCGAGAGCGTCTTCGTGGAAGTGAAGGGTGACGCCTTCCATCTCAAAGAGCTTGGTGTATTGTCGAACCAGCGCGTTCTTCGGCTCGGTCAGTATCTCGACAAGCGCGCTTTGGGTCAGTTCGTGCAACGGGGCAACAACGGGGAAACGGCCCACCAGCTCGGGTATCATGCCGAATCGCAGGAGGTCCCGCGGCTCGACGATATTCAGAAGGGTGCCGATCTTCCCGTCGCCCGAATCATGGATGGGAGCGCCGAATCCGGCGACCTTACCGCCCGCGCGCCGCTCGATGATCTTCTCGAGGCCATCGAACGCGCCACCCGCGATGAAGAGAATGTTGCGGGTATTGACCTCAATGAACTCCTGCTGCGGGTGTTTCCTCCCACCCCGGGGGGGAACATTCGCGACGGTGCCTTCCACGAGCTTCAGCAGCGCCTGCTGAACCCCTTCGCCGCTGACGTCACGGGTGATGGACGGATTGTCGGCCTTGCGGGCGATCTTGTCGATCTCATCAATGTAGATGATTCCCTTCTCCGCCTGGCCGATCTCGAAGTCTGCGTTCTGGAGCAGCTTGGAGATGATGCTCTCCACATCCTCGCCCACGTACCCGGCTTCCGTGAGCGTCGTGGCGTCTGCGATCGCGAACGGCACCTCCAGTATCCGCGCGAGGGTCTCTGCAAGCAGCGTCTTCCCGGTGCCGGTGGGACCGATGAGCATGATGTTGCTCTTCTCGATTTCGACGCTGTCCCGCAGCTTCTTGGTCCGAATCCGCTTGTAGTGGTTGTAGACCGCGACTGCCAGCGTCTTCTTGGCATGTTCCTGGCCGATGACGTACGCATCCAGTTCGTCTTTGATCTGCCGCGGTTTGGGCAGGGCGGGCTTCGACTGCTGCGTGTCGCGGCCGGCCTCTTCCGCGAGGATCTCGTTGCACAGGGAGACGCACTCGTTGCAGATGTAGACCGACGGTCCCGAGATCAGCTTCTCCACCTCAGCTTGGTCTCTCCCGCAGAACGAACACCGCAGTAGCCTTGATCCTGGGGGGGTGGCGCGGCGAGTCATCACGGCCGTCCTTGGGAGTTCTCCTTGGGTGGAGAGGTCATCACCGTGTCAATGATCCCATACTCCTTCGCCTCTTCGGCGGACATGAAGAAGTTGCGGTCACTGTCACGCTCGATTCTCGAGTTCGGCTGGCCGGTGTGGAGGGCCAGAATCTCGTTCAGACGCTGCTTCATTCTGACAATCT
>JALOPK010000192.1 GCA_025453925.1 Candidatus Eiseniibacteriota bacterium
TGAAGGCGCCATCCGCATCAGAGCATCCCAAGGAAGTGACCGAGGTCATTCATGGCGTGGACGTTCGGGATGACTGGCGTTGGCTCGAGAACATCGAGTCACCCGAAGTCGTACAGTGGATCCAGGCTCAGGACGAGAGAACGCGCCACCATCTCGAACAACTGCCACTCCGGAAGCCCATCCTTGATCGGCTCATGGACCTATGGAGCGGGGAGCGATGGCTCCTGCCACGCAAACGCGGGGCATGGCACTTCTTCGAACGGGGCGATCATGGGCAGGCGTTCCTGGATGTCTACCGTTCCCATGAGCCGCTGGGGCAGGGCGAGTGTGTCCTGGATCGAAACGAGCTCTACAAGACGGAAGGTCTCGCGTGTTCCGAGTGGGAGGCGAGCCCAGACGGCTCGCTGATTGCCTACTCGCTCTCGGAGAAGGGGTCGGACTGGCGGGAGTGGCGCATTCGTGACATTGCAGCGGGCAGAGACCTCGATGACCGGATCGTCGGGGTCAAGGCGCTTTCGGTGTCATGGGATAGAGATGGGAGCGGGTTCTGCCAGTGTCGACTTGAGCCGCCGCTCGACGGCTCCCGGCTGGTCCATCCTGCACGGACCACTGGTGTCACCCACCATCGTCTCGGCGCCAATCAGAATGAGGACCAGGTCGTTTTCGCCCGCTCCGACGACCGTGAGTGGGTCTACACCTGCGAGGCGACCAGTGATCGGCACTACCTGATCATTTCGACCTCGCGGGGTACCGCTCGTGAGGTCGAGGTCTTCGCCAAGGATCTGGCGAACCCTTGGGCCGCGGCAGTGGAGCTGTTCCTGGGTGCACCCGGGAGGTACTCGTATGTCGGCTCTCACGGAGGGTTGGCCTTCTTCCTGACGGATCACGCCGCGGGGCGGCGCAGGCTTGTCGTGGTCGACCTGCGGGGGCCTCAGGCGGGCGATGTGACGGAGATCCTCCCCGAGCTTGGCGATGTGCTCTGCGATGCGCGGATTGTGGGAGATCATCTGATTGCGCTGTTTCTCCACAACGCGTACCACCGGATGCTGATCTTCGATCTTGAGGGGCGATTCGAGGGCGAGGTACGTCTGCCCGGCAGGGGGACTGTCGAACTTGGGGAAGCAGCCCCCGACGATGATTGCCTGCTTTTCTCCTACACGGATTTCCTGACCCCTCGGATCTGCTTTCGGCTTGAGGCAGCCGCCTTGGATCCAACCGCGATTGCGAGGTGCTCAATTCCCTTCGTAGCGGACGGCTACGCCACCGAACAGGTTTTCTGCACGAGCAGGGACGGCACGCGAGTATCCATGTTCCTCTCGGGCAGTCGTGGGGCCTTGAAGTGCCGGCCGAGCCCAGTGTTCCTCTATGGCTATGGGCGGGGCGGTCACTCCCTGACGCCCATGATGTACACATGGATGGTCCCCTGGTTGGAACGCGGCGGGGTGTGTGCCGTGGTGAACGTGCGTGGAGGGGGGGAGTACGGCCGTGATTGGCACCAAGCGGCGATGAAACAGCACAAGCAGCGGTCGGTCGATGACTTCGTTGCTGCCGCGGAGTGGCTGGTAGCCACCGGCCGAACCTCGAATGACTTGCTCTCGGCGGCGGGATGGAGTGGTGGCGGAACCCTGGTGGGTGCAGCAGTGGTGCAGCGGCCCGACCTGTTCGCGGCGTGCGTCGTGGGCGCGGGTGTCTTGGATCTGATTCGATTCTCTCGCTTCACCGTCGGTCGGGCATGGCTGACGGAATTCGGCTCGCCGGATGATCCGGAGGAATTCGCGGCGCTGCTCAAACTGTCGCCGTGTCACAACATACGACCTGGGGTTCGCTACCCCGCAACGATCATCCTCACCGGCGATCACGATGACCGCGTATTCCCGGGCCACAGCTACAAGTTCTCTGCGGCCCTCCAGGCAGCGCAGGCCGGCGACGCCCCGATCCTGCTCCGCGTGGAGCACGGAGCAGGGCATGGGCCGGGCGTCCCTCTGACGAAAGGCCTTGCGCCCATAGGGGACGCGTTGGCCTTCCTGGCCCACGCCGTGGGCATGGGTGGCGCCTATGCCCACGGGGACGATCCCCCGATCTCGTGACCGTGATCCATCCGTCGCGACCGATGGCGCCCCCACAGAACACGGAGCGCCTACCGTGGGGCTTCTGACGCTCAAGGATCAATAGCCCGCTTCGCCCTCTCCCACAACGAATAGACTCGGCCGCCCACACCCCCCTTGACATTCGCCGGCACGTATGTTATACTGTGCATGTACACTATTAACAGAAGATACACAAGACACAGAGAAGGAACGTACATGCGCGTCGGAGGAACAGGAAGGAGCCGGCCATGAGTTTGCGGGTCGTGATCTCCAATTCGTCTCCCGATCCGATCTACGAGCAGATCTCCCGGCAGATCAAGGGGCAGATCATCTCGGGTGATCTGGGAGAGGGTGATGCGCTCCCCTCGATCCGCGGGCTGGCTCAGGATCTCCAGATCAGCGTGATCACCACAAAACGGGCCTATGAGGAGCTGGAGCGCGAGGGGTTCATCGACACCGTCGCCGGCAAGGGATGCTTCGTTGCCGCCCAGAATAGGGAACTGCTCCGCGAGAAGCGGATGAAGCTAGTGGAGGAGAAACTGGCTGCCGCGGTGTCCGCGGCGCAGATGCTGGGCATCGGTCTCGCGGAGCTCGAAGAGATGCTGCAGCTTCTCTACCGTGAGGAGGCTTGAGTTGAACGCAGTATTGGACGTACAAGGGTTGTGCAAAAGCTACCGGGGATTCCGACTGGAGAATGCCTCGTTCTCGCTCCCCACCGGGTTCGTCATGGGGCTGATCGGCCCAAACGGTGCAGGCAAGACTACCCTCATCCGCCTGATCATGAACCTGATCCGTCCCAATGCCGGGCAGATCAGGGTTTTCGGGCTGGATCACCAGGACGATGAGGTCGCCATCAGGTCGCGCATCGGCTTCGTGTACGACACGCCGTGCTACGACCCCGGCGCACGTCTTCACACCATCGCCCGCACCCTTGCGCCGTTCTACCCAACCTGGGATGAACAGGAATTCGACCGGCTGATGTGTGAGTTTGAGCTGCCGCACCATAAGAAGTTCAAGTCACTCTCCCACGGGATGACCAACAAGTTTGCCCTGGCTCTGGCCCTGGCCCACCACCCCGACCTGCTGGTCATGGATGAGCCTACCTCTGGCCTGGACCCCGTGTTCCGCCACGAGCTCATCGAACTGCTCCGCGACCGCATGGGCGATGGCCGACTTTCCATCCTCTTCTCCACCCACATCACCACCGATCTCGAACGCTTCGCCGACTACATCACCTCCGTCCGCAAAGGCCGCATCGTCTTCAGCCAATCCCGAGACGACATCCTCGACTCATGGTCAGTAGTGAAGGGGGGCACCGAACTGCTCAACCCCGCTCTCGGCGCTCATTTGAAGGGCGTTCAGCGCGGCATCGCTGGCGTTCGCGCGCTCACCCATGACATCAACGGCCTTCGACCCTACCTGAGCGGCGGCACGGCGGTCGAGCGGGCCTCTCTAGACGACATCATGGTCTTTCTCGACAGCGACGATGAACCCGCCACCCTCAAGGTGGCAGCCTGAGGAGGAATCATGGATACGATCACGGCGATCCCCGCCCGGTCAGTTTTGCCTCTTCTTTGGCGCAAGCATCTCATGCTGAACACCCGGGGCATCATCTTATACGCGGCCATGATCCTGGTGTATCTCGGATGGTGGGCGCATGCCTCAGACCGGCCGGTCCCCTATCTGGTCATGGGTAGTTTCATGGTGGCCCTGCTACCCGTTACCATCCTCGCGAGGGAGCACAAGGACGGCGGCATACGCCTGAGCTGCAGTCTCCCGGTGACCCGGCGCACCATCGTGATCGCCAATCTCTCTCTGGCACTGCTTCTCTCTGTGGCCGGGGGCATCTGCATGTTCGGACTGCCCCTGATCCCCGGGGTTGGCACGCTGGCCGCGGGGCAGGTCCTGAGCGGGTGGAATGTGCTGCTTGTCTTGTCTGTCCTGACGATCGTCTCCCTGTTCATCTACCCGTCCCTTACTCGATTCGGCCCGCTGGGGCTCATGGTGGGGCTTGCCGGAATGCAGATTATCGGCACGGTAGTGCTCGTGCTGACCGCCAGCGGAGTCATCAAGGGCGGGATCCGCGGCCTCGTGGGCTGGATCTGGGGCACGGTCGAGGGCGTGAAGGGTGCACTCGGGTCACTGGGCTTCGTTGCTGTTGTGCTCGTGGTGCTTGCTCTGGTCAATGGTCTGACCTACGCGCTCTCCCTTCACTTGTTCCAGAGACTGGAGGCCTGAAACATGGATATGGCGCTTGAGGTTCGTGGTCTCCGCAAGGCCTATCCGGGATTTCTGCTCGATGACATCAGCCTAGAAGTACCCGCGGGCTCTGTCATGGGGTTGGTTGGCCCCAACGGAGCCGGAAAGACCACACTGATCAAACTGATTCTCGATCTCGTGCGTCGCGACAGCGGCACCATAAGGCTCTTAGGTCTCGATCCCGTCGGGCATGGCACTGTCAGGCGACGCATCGGCGTGGTTCACGAGATGCCACGGTACCCACACCATCTGACTCTAGCGGAAATCGGCTCTACTATTGCCCCCTTCTATCCCACATGGGATGAGAGAGCATTCCGGCGGCACCTGCAGGCGTTCGACTTATCGCCGCGCCAGCGGTTCGGGAGGCTCTCCCGTGGCATGAAGACCAGGTTCGTCCTTGCCGCGGCATTGAGCCATCACGCGGAGCTGCTCCTGCTCGACGAGCCGACCTCGGGTCTTGATCCGGTGTTTCGTCGCCGACTTCTGGATGTCCTCCGGGGTGAGCTTCAGGACGAGAAGACCACCCTTCTCTTCTCAACCCATATCACCGGTGACCTGGATCATCTCGCGGACTATGTCAGCGTGCTCATTGCGGGCAGGGTGATCTTGAGCGAGCGCATGGACGAGGTGTCGGCTTCCTGGGGCGTGGTACGCGGCACACCAGAGTCGCTGCCACGGCTGCGCGGTGTGCTTCGAGGAATCCGGGAGACGGCGGTGGGCTTCGATGCGGTGACCAACGACGCTCCCCGTGTGCGGAAAGCCGGAGGAGACGCCGTGGTGGTGGAACGAGCCTCGGTGGAGGACATCCTGGTGCACCTCGCCCGAGAGGAGAAGATGTCGGGGGAGATGGTGAACGCCGACCGCCGAACATCCACGATGGAACGTCGAAATACTGAAGGGACGCATCGTGACGATGCGGGCTTGGAATCCGACGTGGTATCGTCTCGCCGCACGGGAGGAGCCCTATGACCCTGGCATTGCTTCGAATGGATTGGATCGCGATGCGAGGCGGCCTTCTGATCCTTGTGCCCTTCTATCTCGGAAACGCGGTACTCTTCGGGTTTCACGAGGGATCGTATATAGGGGCACATGGGGTACTCGCGGTACTCCTGCTGCTGGTGACCCTCCTGAACGAGGACCGCAACGCTACCCTGAGCGAAGTGGCCAGTCTTCCCGTCTCACGACGTCAAATCGTGGTGGCGCGATATGCCTGGGCTGCGACGATGATGGTCTACTGCTACGGCCTGGCCCTCCTCTACGATGTCGCCCTGGTGCACTGGATCCCGCGGTTCGCCGTCGATTCCGGGGCCCTTGTCTCTTCCACACGCGTCCTGATTTACGCGACTGTCGTGACTCTTCAAATCGCCATCCTCCTCCCCCTGTACTACCGGTGGGGTCTGGCTACTGCGATGGGCGGACTCGCCGTGGCGGCGCTCATTGGTCTCACGTCGCTCTCTGCAATTGTGATGGCGCTGAGCGGCTCGGCCTGGCGCCTCGGCCCACGAACCGCGATGTTGGCGGTGTTTGGCCGTACGCCTCCTCGGTGGATGACGCTCCCCGAGTTCACGGTGATCTGGACTTTGGTGCTAGTCGCGATCCTGGTTGTGTCGGCGTGGCTCGCGGTGCGAGGCCTCAAGGCGCGGGAGCTGTAGGCGGGCGTTGGGTTGAGCCTGAAGCGTGAAGCGTGAAGCGCGAGGGCTGGAGCAGGACAGAAGCCCCAACTTCAGTCCACATCGTGGCATCAGTCCTGCAGCCGGATGAGCCAGGGAAGGATGGAAGAGCCGTGACAACCTACCCGATCACACGAGAAACTATCATCGAGACGCTCAGGAAGGAGCTGGAGCCGCTCGCCTACGTACGCGCGGCATGGCTCGGCGGGAGTGATGCGACGGGCCGCACCGACCAGTGGTCGGATGTCGACCTCATGCTCGTGGTGGAAGACGACGCCGTGGATCAGACGGCAGAGGCGATGGCCACCGCTCTCTCCGGGCTGTCGCACATCGCGCATCGCTATCGCCGCCCCGAACCTACTCCTCACGGTCACTTCCAGGAGTTCATGACCGGCTGGTTCCTGGAACCGGAACGCCATGGCCTTCAACTCATCCTGTTCGACAAGGACGGGCTAGTGAAACCGACCCCGCTCGATCGGAAGGCACACGAGGAAAGGCTCGCGAAGGGCCTCGCTTCACTCCGCACGGTTTTCCCGCTGTTCCAGAACTTCGTGAAGAAGGCGGTCTATCGGGGAGATCTTGCGGATGCGTGGGGCACATACCGCTCGTGCACGATCCGGCCGCTGGTGGAGCTCGCGCGCATCCGGTACTGCCCGGACCGCTTCGACTACGGATTCCGCTACTTCGACCGAGATCTCCCGGATACGATCCGGCGAGACATCGAGGCCCTTCTGCTCCCTCGATCGGTTGACGAGATCGGCGCGTTTCGCGACCTGGCCGAGGAGATGTTCAACCGTCTGCTGGAGGACCTGGCTGGGGGTGGAGACTGATCCTCGTGGTGCGAGGACGTGAGCGTGTGCCCCTGCGGCTGCGGGTGAGACGGGGCGCTTCAGGGATCGTCAGATTCCCTGCGTTTGACTCCCGTCACCGCGGTTCTTTGGCCTCCTGCACAGAGAGGTGTGCAGGAAGTCCACTCCTGGGCCGTCTTCTTCATCATTCTCTTCTTCCGCAGGCTCTCCCGGCTTCCCGGGCAGAGCAACTTCATCGTGTCCCTGTTCCACGTGTTCCAGTCGTGGTCACAAGAGTTCATGGTCCTGATTGCGAGCGCGGGAAGCGGAGTGCGGAACTAATGACCGTGAACCGCAGACTTTGAACTCCTCGCCCAGCGAGGAAGGAGGAGTATCATGAGTCGTCGCGGGGGAATGGTGGTGCTGTGCCTGGTGCTGTTGAGCGGGTTGGCTGGGGCCGAGATCCCGACTGTCATCAGCTGCCAGGGAAGGTGACCGATCCCGGCGGCATTCCGGTGGCCGATGGCAACTACACGATGCGGTTCCGGATCTACAACGTCTTGTCCGGGGGCACCGCGCTATGGGATAGCGGCGCACGGACGGTGGCGCTGTCAGGCGGCGTCTTCAACGTGCTGTTGGGGGAATCCCCACAGCCTGCGTTGGTACTCGACTTCAATGCTGACTACTGGTTGTTGGTGACCTTCAATGGAGTGGATCAGAGCCCCCGCCAGCGGTTGGCCTCAGTCGGCTATGCCTACATGGCGAGTGGGCTAGGGGCAGGGACCGAGGTGAGCGGGGCGGTGACGAGCGGGACCTACGCCGCGCTGAAAGGAACGAACACCGCGACTGCGGGTGAAACCAGCGGGGTGCGAGGCGAGAGCGGGTCACCTTCCGGTACCGGGGTGCACGGGGAGGCAGGCGCGGTCTCTGGCGCCACATATAGGCTCTACGG
>JALOPK010000193.1 GCA_025453925.1 Candidatus Eiseniibacteriota bacterium
CCCCAGGCGTACGTCTGGTGGATCACCGGCTGTGCGGCCGGCGATGTGATCGACGCAAGTTTCTACGTGTACGATGACACGCCGGGCACATACTCCAGCGGCCGCATTTGGGCACATTACACCAGCGACCCCAATGACGTCGAGTCATACTCCGGGAGTGCGAGCGGCAACAACACATACTCATCGGGCATCGGGTGGGAGCAACTCTCCTACCAGTGGACCTACGCGAATAGCGGTGACGATGATGGTTTCGTGGTCGAGGCCAGGGTCTACAGCAGCGCCGGCGAGAGCTTGCTCTACATTGACAACGCCTACATCGCGACGACCTCGAACACTGCCGTGATCCACAATGCCGCCGGCGCCGTGCCGGTTGAGTTGACATCCTTCGCCGCGTCGGTGTCGCGGGGCGAGGTCAGGCTTACGTGGAGCACCGCCTCCGAGTCTGACAACATGGGCTTCAATGTCCTGCGTGCCGTTGGCGTTGCCGGCCGGTCGCTCGTCAATGGGGATCTCATCCCTGGCGCGGGAACGACGCCCGCACCCCAGTCCTACGAATTCGTTGACCGTGATGTGTCATGCGGTCTGATGTATCGCTACTGGCTTGAACAGGTGGATTTCCAGGGATCGACGGAGCTCTTCGGACCTGTCACCGCTGCGGTTCCGGCGGAGGCCCCTGCGGACCTCTCGCTGGCGGTCAGTCCGTCTCCTGTCTCTGGTGCCGCCGAGATCCGCTTTTCCGCGCCGGCCGGCGATGCCTCGGTGAGGCTCTACGACGCGCAGGGCAGGGCCGTCGCGCAATTGTGGCGCGGTACGGGCGGTTCCGGCGCGCAGGTCGTCAGGTGGGATCGCAGCGGGATTCCCGCCGGTCTCTATGTGCTGCGGCTTGTTGCGGGTGCGCACAGCACCGACTATCCCGTGATCCTGAACTAAGCTCGCGATTCCAACCGGCCTCCGCTCGGCGCGCGGAGGCCGGTGCGCGTTCCCGGGTGAATCAGTACGCTGCCGCCAGCTCGGCCTCGGGGAAGTAGTGGTTCAGAATGGCCGCGCAGTCGGCGCCGCCGGCGGCCAAAGCGCCGGCGCCGATCTGGCACATGCCCACGCCGTGCCCCCACCCTGCTCCGGTCAGCGTGATCTGGCGGGGAATGCCTCCAATCATCTCCCCCGGCATGGCGACGAAGGCCGCGCTCTTCAGGTGGCTGGACGACAAGAGCCGGCGGATAGCCAGTTCCTTGCCGATCCTGAGTACCCCCCTTACGCCCTGGATCTCGAGTATCTCGATCCTCCCTGACGATCCCCGGCGCAACGCCTTCAACCCCTTGACGCTGCCGATTCCCGCCCCGGTCTTGGCTTCGATGAGGGAGGCGAGCCGCTCCTGGGAGAACTCCTCTCTCCAGCGGAAGAAGTGCTCGGTCGCCCTGTCCATGGGCAGGAGGATCCGGTCGAGGATGCCCGCATCGGTGATGCTGCAGTGCGCAGGTGGGAACCCCATGATCCATGGGACGGCTCCGGCCTCCACGGTGAGCGAGTGGGGCCATTCGGGCGGAAGGGGTGAGGCGTCGAGCACGCTCGTGAGGCCGGTCGGCGGCGGACCTCCCCACGCGGTGGTGAAGTCCTCGGTCACTCCTCCGCAGCACTTGGAGAACCTGGCGTCCACCACGGCGCCCTTCGCGTACAACGCCGTGCCGCGGGTTCGCCGCACTGCCTGCGAGGCCGCCGCAAGCTTTCGAGACTGCCCGTGGTAGCGCTGACAGTGATCGTCGGCGCAGAGATCGAAGAGGTCGTGATTCCGACGATCGAACCATTCCCACATATCGACGCCCGGAGGCCGAGCTTCTTCGACGCTCCGGGGCGGCCCGAGCTGGGCCAGCACCCAGCTCCGCGCCACCACCGCATGGGCTTCCAGGAAAGGCTCGGGCGCACACGGGTTCATCTCCGAGGAGATCACGCTCTCCAGGTAGTCCTCCAGCCCGACCCGGTTCACGCCGACCAGGGCGCGGGAGCCGGCAGCGACCAACTCCAGCGAGCCAGGATAGGTCAGATCCTCCCGATGATTCCAGTGGAAGCCCGCGCCCACCGGTACAGCGGGGATGACGAACGTGCCTGCCTGCCGGCAGGGCGTCAGGATCACCGGCGAAGGCAGGAGCCGGGACGTCTCCTCGCAGGCCACCACGACACCCTGGTCGCCGGGCTCCGCCCTGCACCAACCGGGGCCGACTGTCACGTCAGCCAGAGCGTACCTCCCCGCGAGGAAGAACCTCAGAACCGGCAGAGGCGGAGAAACGCCCACGCGGAGCACCGGTTCGGCACCGATGGAGAGGCTATCAGCGGCAGAGTCGAGCGAGGAGCTCATCCCACGCAGGGTCATTGAGGCAAACCTCCCGGTAGATCCGCGCCAGGGTCTCCGGATCCATGCGTTCCCAGTCCATAGGTCTGGGCAGAACAACCAGGCCCGCCATCTCCACCGAGCCGGGGCTGATCACGATACGCCGATCCTCACCGAGCGAGTAGCATGACGGCCGATGTTTGCTTCGCGGGAAAAGCGCTGCCACGAAGCCGCATTCCCGCCACATGACAAGGTTCATGGGGAACTCCCCATCGGCCATGAGCAGATCCAGCGTCCATTCAATCATCGGGGGAATCAGTGAAGGATCGTCGGCGGTGAGCCGCAGGAATCTCCGCGCTCCGCCTTCGACTGCGGCTGCGGTGCCCCACGGGGTGAGGCGCTGGCTCACGGGCACCAGGGAGGACGCTTGGGCAGTCAGCGGCAGATCGCCGGCGCGGCCCGCCTGCAGATGGAGGTGATAGGGAGAGGATGCTCCCGAAGTGGGCCCATTGTAGAGAAACACGGTGTCCTCATCCGCTGCGGCGAGCAACCAAGCGAGATCAGGGAGGGCGGGACGCAGGCGTTGGGCGACATGCTGCCGATGCGCGAACACCACGTGGTCGCGGATGATGGGTGTCGGGTTCGGAAGTGCCACCAGCAGCTCGCGGACCGCCACCCCCTTCTCTTCCTGCGGCAGGTTTGAGAGGCACAACGGACACCATGCATCCGGAGTCGGCGCCGCAACCACGCTCGCCAGCCGCGCGGGGTTGTGATGGAGTTCCACTGAGAGCGGCGCCGAATCGCCAACCGAGATCCACCGCCTGCGCGCCTGCTGCATAGCGGTGATTCCGGCCCGCAGCATCGGCCACTCCGAGCTGACGCGCCGCACCAGCGTGCCCAAGACCGGGGATGTTCCCTGAGCCCATGCCACACCCATTTGGGCGGGGGTGAGTTCACGGGTACCCCCGGTGCTCATCCGTCCCTCGTTCTGGCTCGAGCTCCTACTTCGACGGTACGCAGCCGGTTCTTGTACGCCTCCCGGCGTCGGTTCAGTTCGGCGGACGGCAGATGGTCCGTGTTTCCTTCCCATCGTCTCGCCAGATAGACCGGGTCGAAGCTCCGCGCGATGTGATAGTCGCGGCTCACCCGAAGCGCGACGGCATAGTCCTCCCCGTAGCTCACGTTCGGGAATGGGTGTTCGCGGACGACACCCGTGGCGAAGACCCGGGGAGCGCCGATGCCTGAGACCCGCAGGAGGTTGTTGTGACCGTTCTCGGCGGTCCACTCGTGGTGCGCCACCAGTCCGGGTGGTATCTCGACCCGCTGCATGTCCACCGTCCGGTATGCGCCGACGGCCATGGCCCATGGTCCCGACCGGATGAGGCCGATCATGGCCTGCAGCGACTCGTGGCTGGCGTAGACATCATCGGAGTCAAGCTGCACCAAGAATCGCCCCGCCCGAGAAGAGAAGGCGGCGACGTTCCAACACCCACCGATGCCGAGATCAGTTCTACCAGGAACAATGATCTGCAAACGAGCATCGCCGGCACTCGCCTCCATGGCCTTCCGGGCGGTATCGTCACGGGAGTGGTTGTCCACCATGAGCACGTTGAACGGGAAGTCTGTCTCTTGGGACAAGGCGCTCGAGACCGCGTCTCCGATGGTGCGAACCCTGTCGCGGACCGAGATGACCACCGACGCGTCGACGGGGTAGACGGCGTGATCAATGAATCGGCGCTCCCGGGGAGGAAGCCAGGCGTCTACCCGTCGGAGGTGGTCGGTGAGGACCGTCTCCAGCTCTCGCTGAAGCGATTCCGTGCCGGCTCGAACGTAACCGAACAGGTCCTCGGGCACATCGCGCACGGTGCGGGCGATCTCCTCCGGCAGACGCATGGCGCCTTGGCGAAGCAATCCCAGCCGCAGCCCGTACCGGACGGCGCGGTGCGAAACCACCTCTGCGGGAAGGCTCTCGATGGCCGCCAGCACCGCGGCAGAACGGGCCAGCCAGACCGGTCCCGCGTCAAACTCCTCCCGCAGGCTTCCAGGCTCGGGATCGAGGGTGTCCACCCGGCCGGCTCGGCCCTCGTAGTCGCCGTAGACCAGAGCTGCTCCGCCTTCGGCGGCTGCACAACACCTCGACCATGCGTGGGGCAGGGGCTCGACACTGCCTCCGCCCCACACCATGCCCATCCATACTCCGGCCTTGCGCGCCGCCGCCACCAGCGAGGCGCGGATCGAATCTGCCTGGGCTTCCTGGCGGAGATCACCGGTCGGAGCATCATCCGAGACAAATGAAGTCCCCGGCTCCACCCAGACGGTCAGCTTCTCCAATCGACACCTCCGCGAAGCCTCGCGAGCAGCAGCCCCGCACCTCGCTCCCGCGACAGGAAGGCCGCTAGTGGTTCCTCGATCACTCCCCCCTCGGCACGGGATGCGTGCCGTAGAAGCGGCCCCGCCAGCAGCCCGGCATGATACACATCCAGATCGTCCCGCACCGAAGCGAAGGCGACGAGATCAGCGGCGGGGATCGCGCCGGACCAGGGGTGGAGCCGAAGGCGTACGCTGGCCCGGGGGATCCCAGGGACCAGCGTGAGCACCCTCACCGTATCTGTTGCGTCCCGGGCGGGATCGACCGTCTGCAGCAGACCCCGTCGCTCATGGGCAGCCAACCAGTGCGACCAGATGTGGAGGCGATGCTCCCATCGTGGTGGCCGTCCGCCATACCGTATCTCAATCAGTCTGGCGCGGTATTCCTGGGCGGATCGCGACAGTGCGAGGGCCAGCGCCGCCTCAACGAAGGTGACGCAGTCGAAGGAAGTCAAGGCCAGCACCAGACGCTCGGGCTTCTCTGGTCCTCCCCGCAGCGGATTGCCCCTGTAGCGTGCCCCTAGGAGCAGGGCGGACGCGGCCACCAGCCGCTCCCGCTGCCCCGCGGTTTCCTCCAGGGCGGTGAGGAGCCTTTTGGCATCAGCTCGCCACGACATCGATGCTCCCTTGCCGCAGCAGGCAGAAGAGATCAGTCACTTCCAGATCGGCCCGCTCCAAAGTGCTCTGCAGCCGAAGGCCGTCACGGCAGGACGGGCACCCCGACACGACCCGCCGGATGCACGCCGCGCGTATGGCCCCGGAGAGCCGTTCCGCGAGCATCAGACCAACATCAGGGTGCTCGATCCTTCCGATTCCCGCCATTCCGCAACACTGGTCCAGCCGCACCGGGTCGTATCCGCACTCCGCCAGCAGCCGCATCTGGGAGGATGCCGCCTGGGGTGTCGCGTGACATGGCACCTTCAGGCCGATAGTCTCCCCGGGACCTTGGCGCTGGACCCGGTCGGCAGTCCGCTTCACCACATACTCCGCGGGGTCGGCGACGACCAAGAGCTCTTTGCTTCCTCCCGCTTCGGTCTGAGCCATGCGCAGGGATTCCTGGCATGTTGGGCAACTAGACATGATGACCGCCCGCGGAACACCGTATTCCCCACAGGCCGCGCGCGCCGCCGCACAGATCCGGCGCAACAGCTCGGATCGTCGGGCGCGGGCGGCCTCGAGGTCTCCTGAGGCGGTGAATGGGAACCCGCAGCACATGTCTGGTGAGAAGTCGAGAAACGGGATGCCGGCGGCACGGAAGAACGCGTCCTCGTGGAGACTGGCATCGGCCTGCCCCACGGTGCCCACGCACCCCTTGAACCGTACCAGTACCTCCCCACCGATGGCAAACAGGCGGGTGTCTCCCACCAGTGTGAGATCAGACGTGACTCCCGCCACAGACCGGCCGGAACGAGGATACCGATGCCACCCCGGCGCCGGCAGGGCGGCATAGGCGACGAGGGAACGGGGTGCGGATCCGGCGACCAGCCGCGACAGCGGCCGCATCGCGTGCTGGAGTGCAGCCACGCCCCAGAGGGTTCCGGCCCGGGGAGTAGGCGCCAGGAACAGCCGGTGCAGCAGGCGGGATCGCCAGGAACCGGTGGTGACGGGGCGCTGCATCGCCTCGGCGATCTCCTTGAGCGTGATCGACGCGGGGCAGTCTGCATCGCATCGCCCACAGGATATGCAGGCGGCCATT
>JALOPK010000194.1 GCA_025453925.1 Candidatus Eiseniibacteriota bacterium
CCAGAGTGTCACGTGTGGGCAACAGCCAGGAGGATCATGGGGCCTCTCGGCGCGCGACGTACTGCAATCGGCGAAGGAGCGCTGCCGTGTCTCCCTGCCCGCCACGCGGCCGGTCGGGAGAGCGGTCATTCCCCGCCGCCGGGCCTTCTTGGGCCACGAGACCGCGAAGGTTGATCTGCGGTCGTTCGCGCATTCATTGTGACCTGCGCTTGACGGTCATGGTACCACACCAAAGGAGGTGCTGCATGATTCGCTGGCTTCCGCGAGGGCCGTGCTTTGGAACGGCAATTCTCCTCGCATCGGCCATCGGGATGCCCCCACCGGCGCTTGGGCAGACCATCGTCCAGCAGGCGACGGTGGTGTCAGCGGGAGGGGCCTCAGGATCAGGCGGAGTGTTCCGTCTCAATGCTACCGTGGGGCAAGGTTCGGGCATCGGCCGAACCGCCGGGGGCTCATTCGACGAGAACGTCGGATTCTGGTACGCCATTCTGCCCGAGTTCGTGCCTGATCCCGTTGACACGCTTCTCATCTCGCTGGCCTCCAGCGCCAGCGCCATTCTCACCTGGACCACGCAGCCCTACGCAGACGCCTACAGGGTATTCCGCAGCAACGTTGCGTTCTTCGATGCCCTCGGCTCCCCGTGGACCGTGGTCAACGCGCCCGATACAACCCTCACCGTCACCGACGGCATCGGCGACGATGCCACCAACTACTCGTATCGGGTCCGTGCATGGAGCGCCGGCGGGTCGAGCGATGCGTCCAACACCGTCGGTGAGCACGATTTCACGTGTACGGGAACGCTGCTCACGCGCGAGGCCAATAGGCATAACGAGCATTCCTTCACAGAAAGGGGTACGCGATGAAGCGATTCGCCGTCGGTCTGGCACTACTCGCCGCCATCTGTCCCGGTGTTTCGGCGACCTCACGCCAGGAGATCAACTTCCAGGGCCAACTCACCTACTCGAACGGTGATCCCATCGACAGCACCGTCGCCATCACGTTCGATCTCTTCTCCGCCTCCACCGGGGGGACGAGTCTGTGGACCGAGACTCACAGCAGCGTCACGGTGGCGGATGGCGTGTTCGACGTCGTCCTCGGCTCGACCACTCCACTCACTGACGCGCTCTTTGCCACCAACACGTCACTGTGGGTCGAGAGCACGGTGGGCTCCACCGTGATCTCCCCGCGGATCAAACTCACCAGCGTGCCGTGGGCGTTCGACGCCGCCACTCTGGACGGTATCGACGGAGGCGGCTACGCGCTGGCTGGCCATGACCATCTCAACGAGACATGGAACAACGCTCTGGGCACCTTCGCGCTGAAGATCCAGGGGGGCGATCAGGGCTTCAGAGCCTCCGTCGACTCCACCGCGTTCACCGGCATCGGTTCCACCAACGGGATCGATGCCATCCGCGGACGGAACCTCATCAGCGGAACCATGGGGTCACTGTCCAGCAAGGACCCGGGCGGCCTGACGAGGCCCTCCGTGAATGTGGGAGTGTACGGTACCCAGATAGGCGCCGTGCGGTTCGGATCCCTCGGCACGACCCGGGAAGGCGTGTTCGGGTATGATCAGGCTACTGGCGTCGAAGGAGCCGTCGGATGCGCGGCTGAGCCTCAGCTCACCGCCATGGGCATTCCATTCGCCGCAGGCGTGTACGGCACGGCGGATGGGTACAACGCCACCGGCGGCGAATTCTACCACCCGGGCGGCCCATCTGCGCCCAGTACGGGAGACGATATTGCCCTCATCATCGGCCAGGGCCATCTGGCGGCCGCGGGGCGAAATCCTGGGCTAAATCCGACAATTCCCAGCCCTGGTATGGGGCCTGCCAATGTGGCGTCCATAGTGCTGGCGGGGCCGGTTGCCTGGGTGCCCGGTGCGAGCCCGGTCCCGGGGAGTGTCGCCGCGAGTTGGGCGTTTGTCCCCGACATCAACGCAACCCTCACCAGCCTGATCTGGGTCTTCCCGTCGAGGGTGCCCTATCCCGGCGCGGTTCCCGGCGCCGCGCCCGCAGGCCGGTGGTATCTGGAGTCGGTGGGCCCGACGCCGGTCGGCCCCGGCTTCATCGTCGCGAGCACGGCCGCGGAAGGTCCCGCGGACTTCGTCTACTGGCTGGTGAACTAGCCATAGCTTCTCGCGGATATGGCCGAGGGGCGCTTTTGGGGCGCCCCTCGGTGTTCCGGAAACCCATACGCGCGCGCGCTCGCGGCCGGCGCCGATCCGGTCGCACTTCCGCGAGCCCGAGGCGTGGACCGGAGAAGGAAGCCGATCAGCGAACGACGCGTCCCCCGTCGGGATGCCTGCCGACGCAACGAAGGAGCGACACGATGAAACGCTACAATGCGACTGGGCTGTTCGTGACCGTGATCCTCGCCTTGCCCTTCCGTATCTTTGCCCAGGGGGCGCCGGCATCGATCGAGCGTCTGGCGTGGTTGTCGGGGTGCTGGGAGCGCGCGGGTGCGGGCTTCTCGATACAGGAACAGTGGATGTCCCCAAAGGGCGGCATGATGGTCGGCATGAGCCGAACCGTGACCGGAAGCAGGACGCTGGAGTACGAATACCTCCGCATCGAAGAGCAAGAGGGAAAGCTGATCTACGTGGCCATGCCGTCAGGCCAGACGGAGACCTCGTTCACCCAGATCGAACTCACCGATTCCACCGTGGTCTTCACGAATCCGGATCACGACTTCCCGCAGCACGTCAGCTACCGGTGTCTGGCCGACGGGAATATTCTCGCGCAGATTGACGGTGACATCGGCGGTGACCACAAGACCGTTGACTTCCCGCTCCGCCGAGTGCCCTGCGAGTGAGCTGCGCGCGGGGCAGGTCCCGGATCTACTCCTGGCGGCACTGCTGAGTGGACAGGCTTGTCGTTCATATCGCGACAGAAGTCGCTCCCGCCGGGGAGATCCGGGTCCTGACGTCATGTCCACGACCATGACCGTCTGAAACCGAGCCTGGTGGGAGTGGTTTCAGACACGATCGAGCGAAGCGGATGGAAATGCCATTGCCAGCAGGACTGATCCCGTACTTTGGATTCGAGGCAAGTGCGTTCTTTGATTCACCCTCACCTCTATCCTCTCCCATCCAGGGCGAGGAGCGCAGACAACGATGTCGTACCAACCACAGTCAACGTGATGGAGCGAGCATGCCATGAAGCCGAACCGGCGTATGCAGTTCGTCTCTGACTCCCTCGTGGCCCAGGTTGTCCGCGGCGAGAAGACCGCGAGCGTGATGGCCGTCGGGCACGTCGACGTCAAGGAAGATGACTACGATGATGCACTGGTGGTCGGAGAAGTGTACGATGTGTACGATAGCTCCCTCGTGAAGCGGGCGACTATCCGGGTGACTGCCATGGAGCTCTGCACATGGGACAGCATCCCCGAGCGCCTCTGGCGAGGCGAGGTCAACGTGAGCGCCGACGAGTTTCGTCGCGACCACGAAGACTACTTCGACAATCCCGGCCCCGGATTCGAGTTCGTCGCCTACTACTTCCACCTTGTCCCTAGTGAGCCCGCGAACTGAGTGGACGATGACGCGAGAAGCCCTGCTCCAACAACTGGCCGCGCACGGGTATCAGGGGCGTGTCGTGTCGGTCCGCCGCCTCGAGGATCTCCGCGAGGGGCTCGACTGTCTCCACCGCCAGGGCCAGTTCGATGCCGCGTTCTACCGCGCGCGGCTCACGGGCTTCACGTTCGCGCCGCCCGAAGGCATGCCTGAGGCGCGTTCGCTGATCATCGTCGCGTACCGCGACCCGCCCGTCCGATTCACCTTCGATTGGCGCGGGACGCCGGTTCCGGTCATGGTGCCCCCCACCTATCTACATTCGTCGGCCAAGGATCGTGCCGTCGAGCAGACCCTGGGCCAGCTCCTGATTCCGGCCGGGTATCGGGTCGAGCCGACCCGGGTTCCGAGGAAGCTGTTGGCGGTGTGCAGCGGGCTCGCGTCGTACGGCAGGAACAACCTCGCCTATGTTGCGGGGATGGGCAGCTTTCATCGGCTGGCCGTGGTGTGCTCTGATCTGCCCTGCGACGAAGACGACTGGCCGGGGCCAAGGATGATGAGCCGGTGCGCGCGATGCGAGGCATGCGTGCCCGGCTGCCCCGCCGGTGCGATTGATCCTGACCGTTTCCTGATCCACGCGGAACGGTGTATTACCTTCTGGAATGAGGAGCCTTCCCAGGTGTCGTTTCCGGCCTGGATGCAGCCCTCCTGGCACAACTGCCTCGTGGGGTGCATGCACTGCCAGACGGTGTGCCCGGAGAACAGGGAGTTCCTCGAACGCGTGCAGCAGGGGGCGGTGTTCTCGGAGGACGAGACCAGGTTGCTGCTCCAAGGGACGCCCCCCGCAGACCTTCCCGGTGCCTTGTCGGACAAGCTGCGGGGCCACGACCTATTCGACGTGGTCGACCTCATGCCCCGCAACCTGGGGGTCCTGCTGCAACAGGAACAGGCGCAGTCCGCGTGAAGTCCTTTCGCAACCGATGGGTCGTGCTCGCTGGCGCAGTCGCCGTGGGCGTGATGGCCGACTTTGCGAGCAAGCTGGCGGCGGTACGATCGCTCACTCCCGGCGCGCTGAGACCGTTCCTGGGCAATACGATTCAATGGACCCTGATCTTCAACCGCGGCGCCATCTTCAGCTTCGATCCCGGTGACTGGATCCGGGGTTTTCCGACTGCCCCGTTCTTCATTGTCCTGACCGTCGTCGAACTGATGGTGGTGGTCTGGTTCTACGGCCGGATGGACGTGAAGAGGAATCGCTTCTCGCTTTTGGGCCTCGCGCTCGTTGCCGCCGGCGCCGCCGGGAACCTGGTGGACCGGCTCTTGGGCAGGCCCGGTGTCGTTGACTTCATCCGGGTAGACCTCGGCTTTCCCCCGTTCGATCCCTGGCCGATATTCAACGTTGCCGATATCTGTATCACCCTGGGAGTCGCGCTGGTGCTCCTCGACTCCGCCCCAGGACATGATGCGCCGCACCCACGGCAGAGCGACCCCCCGCATGGGCACCGATCAATCGGAACTGGAGGGAGCCAATGACACGGCAGCGTCTACGCGTTCGACTCGTCGCTCTCATCCTGGCGCTCGCGCCCGCAGCGGCCCGGGCTGGTAGCGAGGTTGACGGTGAGGAACCATGGATTCTCTCGTGTGACTCCATTTTCGGCCCCGAGGTCGGCGCCGCCGCTCTTGCACAGCGCTTCGGCGCCGCCAGTGTCAGGGACACGCTGATCTATCTGGGGGAGGGCTTCTCGGAACGAGGGAGCGTGTTGTTCCCGGATTCGGCTGACCTGAGGGTTGAGATCCTCTGGGCAGACACGCTCGCCCGCCGCATGCCCCGATCCGTCCGCATCCGAGGCGAGGCGAGTCGCTGGCGCACCGCGCGCGGCCTCACGCTCGGGCTCGATCTGCAGACGGCCGAGGTGATCAATGAGAAGCCTTTCCGGCTCATGGGCTTCGCGTGGGACTACGAGGGGACGACGATGTCGTGGGGCGGAGGGACGCTGGAGTCACCCGATTCCACGGCGTGTGTCATCCGGGCCCGGTTCCGGCCCGATGTATCGGCGGCGTCGACGCAGAGCGAAACGTGGAAATGGTATCGCCAGGTGCAGGGCGACCAGGAGTTCTCCTCCGGCCATCGCGCCATGCAGGCCCTCAACCCCCGCGTGTTCGAGGTCTGGCTGGACTGCGGGAGGTAGCGAACCGATGGTCATGCCGCCTGGCTCCCGCGAGTTGGAGCCGACAGGATCGTGAGCTGGGTCCGGCCGGCGCGTTCGCCGAGGCGCGATCGCCGTCTCACGGTGTAGGGGTGATTCGGTCTCATCAAATCCGCAAGTACTGGCCGCTGGCACTAGTTCTGACAGCCCTGGCCTTCCTTCAGGCCAAAGCCTGTCTCATGGACGTCCTCCGAATCCGCGACTATCTCACGATTGACGACACCTTCCTCTATCTCCAGATCGCGAGGAACGTCGCTCTGGGCAAGGGTCCGACCTTCGACGGCATCCACCTGACCAATGGATTCCAGCCGCTCTGGCTTCTCGCCGTCGTGCCCCTGGGATGGGTGTTCAGGGAACCTGTCACCTTCCTGAGGGCGACGCTCTTCCTCTGCGCGATCCTCAACCTGGTCACGACATGGCTGCTCTACCGCATGGGTCTTCGCCTGGCAGGGAGACGCCTCGGTGTCCCCCTCATCGTGGGGTGGACCTGGGTCGTCGTGGGCTGGCAACCGATGCTCCTTGGCATGGAGACAAGCCTCTATGCGATGCTGTTCGTCGCATTCCTGGACCGGCTCCTCAGGCCGCAAATCGGGAGGAAGGGCCTGGGCATCCTCGGGGGGCTCCTGCTCCTCTGTCGGGTTGACGCACT
>JALOPK010000195.1 GCA_025453925.1 Candidatus Eiseniibacteriota bacterium
GAGGCATTTGCACTCCACGCGTCGGGAAATGTCCTGGCTGACCTTCGAGTCTGCCGCGGCGATGTGGACGCCGCTTTCCGGGCGGCGGACGTGGTCATCGAGAACACCTACCGAACCGGCTATCAGGAGCATGCCTATCTGGAGCCCCAGGGCGCAATCGCCGTGCCGGGTCCCGACAGACGCATGGTCGTGTACTCGACCTGTCAGTGCCCGTTCTACGTGCGCCGGGCGGTGGCCGATGTCCTCGGCTATCCTCTGACCAGGGTGCGCGTGATCCAGACCTGCACGGGAGGAGCCTTCGGCGGCAAGGAAGACTATCCCTCGGAGGTGGCGGCGTGCGCCGCCCTCTTGGCGCTTGCCGCAAGCAGGCCGGTCAGACTCCTGTACGACCGCACGGAGGACTTCCGGTGGTCGTCGAAGCGTCATCGAACCCTCATCGCGCACCGGCTCGCTGCCCGTCTGGACGGCAGGATCCTGGCGATGCGGGTAGAGGCGGTTTATGACGCCGGCGCATACGCGGGCCTGAGCGTCGTGGTCGCCGAGCGCGGCAACAGCGCCGCGTGCGGTCCCTATGAACTTGCGGCCGTCGACGTGAGGACGCGGATCGTCTACACTTCGGCGCTCCTCAGGTGACTTTTGCGACCGAGCGCCAGATCGACGAGCTTGCCCGGCGCATAGGGAAGGATCCCATCGCGCTGCGAAGGATGAACCTGTGGCGGAGGGGGAGCGTTGCTGCATCGGGAGAAGTGCTCACCGGTGCGGTTGCCGCACGGAAGACCCTGCTCGAGGCGGCGCGGATGTCTGGCTACGCGTCGAGACCCCCGTCAGTGCGGTCCGGCAGGGTGCTGAGAGGCATCGGTGTGGCCGCCAGCTACTACGGAAACAACCTGCACAAGGGGGGCGAACGCCTCGATCGGTCACACGCCCTGGTGACGGTGAACGCGGATGGAAGCGTGAGCGTTCACGTCGGCTTGACAGAGATGGGCCAGGGGTTGCTCACCGCGGTTGCGTTGATGGTTGCGGAGGACCTCGGCGCCCCGCATGACCGCGTCGTCGTGTCCCTTGTCGACACCGATGCGGTCCACGACAGCGGTCCGACCGTTGCATCGCGGGGAACTATCATGTCAGGCATGCCGGCCCGGAGGGCAGCGGCCGCACTGCGCCTCCGCATGCTCAAGGCCGCGCGCTCGCTTTTCCACCGAACGGATCTGGCGCTTTGGAGGGGGTACCTCGTGGTGCGCTCCACGAACGAGAGACTCCTGGCCTGGGACGGTTTGGTTGCGCAGTGCTACGCACAGCGGATCGAGATGACGTCCACCGGTTTCTACCGGCCGGCCGCGCGCCCGTACGATGCGACGACCGGGCAGGGCAGGCCCTATGCCACCAATTCCTACACCGCGCATGTCGCGGAGGTGGAGGTGCTGGCCGACACGGGCGAAGTACGGGTGCTCAGGGTGACGGCGGTGCACGACATTGGACGGGTGATTTTTCCCGACGGCGTGAGAGGGCAGATCGAGGGTGGGGTAGTTCAGGGCGCCGGGTTGGCGCTCTGGGAGGAACTCAAGACCGGCGCTGGATACGTGCAGAACCCCGGGTTCACGGACTACGCCATACCGGGCATCGCCGATGCGCCGGAGGTCAGGTGGTCGGTGGTCGAGCAGCCGTGGCGCGGCGGACCGTTCGGTGCCAAGGGTATCGGAGAACCGTCCCTGATCGGCGTGCCGGCAGCCATTGCCAATGCGGTGAGCGACGCGATCGGCGTACCCGTGAGGGAGCTTCCTCTCACACCCGAACGCGTTCGACGGATGCTTGTCGCCTCCTCATAGACCAGGTTCGTGGGCGGCCCATTCATGGGTGCCCGCCGGGAGTCTGAGGGCATTCCAGCGGCGGATTGTGCTCTGCGGGACCTTGACCGCACTCTGACCGTGGCCATACATTGTGGAGATGGGCGCGCCGCGCTGGCGCGGCTGACACCGGTACGGCGACACTCCGAGGCTTCCGCGACGCGCGAGCAGACCGGCCGCTCGAGATGTGGGGCGGCCCGCCGTTGCGCTGCCGATGATGCCGAGTGCTCAGTACGGGCACGTGGTCCGGTCTCTGGGGGATGGTGTCGTCCCCCCCAGAAGGAGGTTTTTCATGCCGACGGGCAGGGTGAAAGAGTTTCTGAATGCTCAGGGTGTCCGGTACATCTCGATCCATCACTCGCCGGCCTACACTGCCCAGGAGGTGGCGGCGTCCGCTCACGTTCCCGGGAAGGAATTGGCGAAGACTGTGATGGTGAAACTGGACGGGCGCATGGCCATGGCCGTCCTGCCTGCCTCGTACAAGGTCGACTTCGGCGCCCTGGCTGCAGCGGCCGGTGTGTCAAAGGCAGAACTCGCCACGGAAGCCGAGTTCAAGGATCTCTTCCCGGAATGCGAGCTGGGGGCGATGCCGCCCTTTGGGAATCTTTACGGGATGGAGGTCTACGCCGCGAAACGACTGGCAGAGGACGCGGAAATCGCCTTCAACGCCGGCACCCATCGCGAACTCATCCGTCTTCGGTACGAGGATTTTTCGCGCCTGGTCCATCCCCGGCTGGTCTCGTTCGCCCTCTAGACGGCCGGACGCGGCTCTCCCGGGCGACCGCAATACGTTTCGGAGCGGCGCTTCATCGAGTCAGCATGACGGAGTGGGCCCGGCGAAGGTTGCCGTCTCTCACCACCCAGACATAGGGCCCAGAGGGAACCATCGCGCCTCGTTCGTCGAAGCCGTCCCAGTGCACGACATGTGTGCCGGACGTGAGCGTGCCCCGCAACACACGGCGAATCCGGCGGCCTGACAGGTCGAAGATGGCGACATCGACCGCAGAGGGTGCAGGCACATCGATGGACAGAGACGTGATGCCCCGGGAAGGATTGGGCGCGCTGTGCGAGATGGTGAAAACCGGGAGACTGCCGCCGGCCTGCGGATCGCGAGGGTCCTGACCGACCGGTACCGCCCCCTGTGCCCACGCCGCACCCACCACGGCCGCGGTGTTCCCGTTTGGTGATCCATCGCAGAGCGAGTCACCCCATCCTTCGTTCATCCGCCAGTAGCCTGCAAGCGCCGGCTCATCCCCGTGGAGAGGCAGGTGCATTGCACTCCGGATTTCCTCCTCGGATCGCGCGACATGCCAGACCCGCACCTCATCGACGATGCCGTCGAACGTGTAGCTTCCGCTCTCTGTATTCCCAATGACAAGGTCCAGCGCGGCATTGTCTCTGATTGAGCCAGTGGGGGGATCTGAGTGCGTCAACTCCTGCCGTTCGCCTTCGATGTAGACTTCCAGCCCGGCCGTTGCATCGTATGCCGCTGCCACGTGCTGCCATCGGCCCAAGGTAATGGAGTTGATCGGAGTCGCCGATACCCGCGGCGGGCCGCTGGCGTTCTTGACAAGGAACAGCAAGCTGTGATCGTTGTACGTCGGCCCCTCTCCGTGCAGATAGAGTGCGAAGCTGGTCTTGTCAGCGATCCTGCCATAGCCCAACGCGGAGGATTCCCCCCATCCGAGAGGCTTGATCACCGCCTCCAGCGTTACCGCTTCGGAGAAGGCCAGCGAGGGGGACGCAACGCAGGTTGCCGACCCGGAATGACCGTCGAACTCCAGTGCCGACTCTCCGTCGAATACCCTGATGCACCTCTCCACAGTGACATCGGCGGTGGATTGATCATTGGCGATGGCCAGCGATACTGCATACTCGCCGGGAGTGTCATAGGTCCACAGGGGACTCTGCTGATCTGACTCTGGTGACCCGTCGCCATCCAGATCCCATGACCAGGTGGTTGCGGCCCCAAGGGATTGATCGTTGAACTGCACGGACAGGGGTGCATGGCCCGAGGAGGGCGTTGCGCTGAAGCGGGGCAGAAGCGTGGAGAGCTGGAAGGCCCACGCCTCACGCCCGGAGAACTCGGATTGGGCGTATCCTGCGATAGCCACCGCACCCGGCGCCGCGGCGATGGCATTGCCCCACCGCACCTGATCGCCGCCGATGACCTTCCGCCAGAGTTCGGCGCCGTCGAGGTCCATTGCCACGACGTATGCGTCGGTGCGCATCGTGACCGCGTCCGTTGTCGCACCGGCCAAAACCAGCGCGCCGTCCGCGTAGACCAGCGACCGGGCGTGATCCTGCAACGGATTCTCCCCGTACCGCCTGCGCCAAAGCTCTGTGCCCACCGGATCCGTGCGGATCACGAAGGCGCAGAGAAGATCCCCGGCGGTGCTCGGTATCGGCCTATCGCTCACTCCCGCGACGACATAGCCGCCGTCCGGCGTTTCAACCACCGCATGCCCCTCGTCCATGGCCGCCTCCGGCGCACCGCTCACCCCATCGTAGACTCGGGACCACTGCTCCATGCCGTCGGCGCTCAGCTTGAGCAGCCAGACATCCCTATTCGCAGCGCCGGAACCGCCGGTGGAGGCGGCGATCACGTAGCCGCCCTCGCTGGTCACGGAGACGGCACCGCCCATTTCGGAGCTGGCGCTTCCGATGAGCTTCGTCCACAGCTCATTGCCGTCTGCATCCGTCTTCACGAGGTAGAGGTCGTCCTCTCCTGCGCCGAAGGATTCGGTATGGCCAAGGACCATGACGTTCCCGTCGGCGTCCTGCACGACGGAGGCGGCCAGGTCCATGCCGGATCCGCCGAATGTCCGTGACCACAGCTCATTGCCGGATTCATCCACCTTCAGCAAAAGCATGTCCTTGCCGCCGGCGCCTGCCGACGTGGTGCTGCCCGCGATCAGGTACCCTCCGCCCTGTGCGGGGCATATCGTTGTTCCAGCTTCCCAGCCGGGGCCGCCATAGACCCTCGACCAGAGCACCTCCCCCTCGGAGTTCAAGAGGCCAAGGTATACGTCGGACATGCCAGCGCCTTGGGAGTACGTGAGGCCGACTACCGCGAACCCTCCACCTGTTGCAGGACAGATACCCAGTGCGACATCCTCTCCGCTCCCTCCGAACATGGTCGACCAGATGGCGTCGTCCCGGCTACGCGCAGCGCGGTCGTCCAGATGAAGCCAGGCGCGGCGGGCGACGACATTTCTGTCGTGGCTCTGCTCCAGGGCGCGGGCCACTGCGTTGCTGTTCTGTTGGTGGTAGTAGCGGCCTCGGGTGCACGTGACGATGGTGCCATCCACCACAGGGTAGTGGTTTCCCCCTACGAAGGTTGCTCCCGCGGCTTCGTACTCGCCCTGATACGTAGCGCTCCCGGTGACGTTGATGCCGTCCAACACGTCTGCCGCCGCAAGCACCCGAACTGACGCACACCACGCGGCAAGCACGATCCCCGAGTCTGCGGCCGTGTGGATGAGATCCAATGCGTGTTGGCTTTGCAGGAGATCCTGGGCGGGTGGGGTGCCGGCCTGGGCCGATGACATAATGGCCACCACATCGTAGGCAGTGATATCCGTGATGTCCTCAAGCAGAATGTCAACGCCGATGGGCGGGCACCCGACAGGGTCAGCAAAGCTCCCGCAGGAGGCTATCGTGTCGGCTGTCCCGGCCGTCGTGATGTGCCAGCCGAACCGTCTGAAGTCGTTCAAATAGAAGAGCGCGTTGGCACCGTAGTTCTGAGGGAAGATGACCAGGGCATCCACCGAGTCATGGGCATCCACGATCGCGGGGGTGAGGACGAAGAGCGTGAGCAGGGTCAGACGGAGCATTGTGTCCTCCCGTCAGGGTATCCGCCGGTGCGGCTTCGCCAGCGGGTGGGTACCCCGACAGTGGTATGGAGTGGGGTGCCGACGACGGTAATCTAAGCCTGACTCAGCAGGAACCGTGCCCATGGGTGCGGTGCCATGCATGGCGCGGTGGCAGGCGAGGAAACCGTGATACTTCCTATGATTCAATAGCCCGCCGCAGGGCGGGCGCCAGGATTGCGTGGACGTGGGCTGTTCGGATACGGCTCCCGGTGGTCATACCCGGACATCGGGCGGCAGCGAGCTCGGATGCCGGGAGCGAGTGTCGGGCCTCTTCACCACGCCGGCATTAGGCACTCCCCGGGGCCGGGTGCAATCCCGCCCGGATGACGCGGCCGGGTTTCGGTCTTAGGGGTGTTACTGCACCTCACGGATGATGGTCGTCCACTGCACCGCGGCCCCGCGCGCGGTTACTTGGAGCGTGGATGTGGCAGTCCGCTGTTCGAAGGCGGAGGAGAACCACCCGGATAGGGGGGAGAGACTGCCGTGATGCAGGGCCAGACTCCCCGGGCCGGTGATCTCCATCCGGAGTGTGTTCGCGCCCATCGTGAGCATGGCGATCGTACCATCAAGCGTCGCAATCGTCCAGGATGGATGGAGATGCCAATGCAGCCGGGCAGTGAATGCGGCGCGTCCACAGACCCTGTCTTCGATTTCCAGTCCGGCACACGAGAGACGCACGCGCCTAACATGCCGAACCCGTTGCGGCAGCCGCAGGTAACCATCGTGACGCCCTCGCGCCTCGAAGCCCCGGGAGCTGGGCATCCGTTCCGCATGACACGAGTATGGAGCACGCCAGGCAAAGTCGCTCTCCGGAAGGGATTGGCTTACCTCCTCAACCTCCACCGTGGAATGGGCCGCGGTCGACCGGAAGTAGTCACGCCATGGCTGCTCCGCGTAGGAGTAGGTTCCCGGATCAACAATGACCGGCAGGCCGCGGAACCAGAGCGCAATGCTCAACGCATGGGCATGGCCGTGCCCGCAGGCCGGCGGGAGCCCCAGGCGTCCCGCGGCGAACAGCAGAGCGAAGGAGCCTCGATCGGCCAGTACGAACGAACGGGTCCAGAGATCCCCGTCCGGGGTCGGAGCGTCGGCAGGGCGACGGTCTCTCACCACAGAGGTCTCGTACGTGCTTCCGGACCGTGCGGACGCGGGGAATGAGCGGAGTGGCGGCACGCCCTCCCCCCACCGCATCAGCGCGTGTGCCCGCCCGCTCGG